>NZ_JBEZYU010000022.1:0-86075 GCF_040638875.1 Nocardia sp. NPDC024068
CTGGTCGCCGATATCGGCGACCAGGCGGCGCAGGGTGTCCTCGTCGGCCGCCCGGGCGTCGAGCCAGGCCAGGACCTCCGACGCGATGGCGTTGGCGCCGTTGGGCAGGACCCGGACCTTGCCGAAGGTCGCCACCGCCGCATGGAGTTCGGCGGCGCGCCGTGCCGTCAGGACGGTGCCCGCATAGGTGAGCATCGGATCGCGCCGATCGCGCAGCCTGGTCGCCCCCGCGTGGTTGGCTTCACCGGTGAACGCGAAGAGCCACCGTCCGTGCGGCCAGATCGAGGAGGCGACGGCGACCGGGCGATCGAGAACGTCCAGGGCGCGTCCCTGCTCGACGTGCAACTCCACGAACACCCCGACACGTTTCGCCAGCGCCGGGTCCGGTCCCAGATGATGCGGGTCGCGTCCGGCCCGGGTCAGCGCCTCGGCCAGGGTGAGTCCGTCGGCGTCGCGCAGGCCCAGCGCCCGGTCCGGGGTCAGCGCCCCGGTGCTCAGTTGCGAACCCACACACGCCACGCCGAACCGGGCGCCCTCCTCGTCGCAGAACGCCACCACCGCCACCGGACGCCGCGGCACGATCCCCCGCTCGCGGACCTCGTCGAGGGCGGCGAAGGCGCTCACGATCCCCAGCGGCCCGTCGAACGCACCGCCGTCGGGCACCGAATCCAGATGCGATCCGGTGACGAACGCGTCGGCCGGGTCGCCGGTCGATCCCGGCGGCAGCCACCACGCCCACAGATTGCCGTTGCGATCCGTCTCCACCGGCATACCGCGTGCGGTCGCGCAGCCGGTGAACCATTCGCGCAGCGTGAGATCGGCGTCGTTCCACGCGAAGCGCCGGTAGCCCCCGGTATCCGGCGACCGGCCGATATCGGCGATCTCCTGCCAGAGCGAATCGAAGGCCCGCACCGCCGACCCCGTCATATCCGCCCCGGAATCCAGGTCGTACCGGCCAGCGGCACACCGGCCATCGCGGCGGCCTCGACGGTCAGCGCCACCAGATCCTCCGGCTCGAGATTGCGCAGATGCGATTTACCGCAGGCCCGGGCCAGTGTCTGCGCCTCCATGGTGAGGACCCGCAGATAGTTCGCCAGCCGATGTCCGGCCGCCACCGGGTCGAGGTTGCGGGCGAGTTCGGGATCCTGGGTGGTGATCCCGGCCGGATCGCGGCCCGCCTGGAAATCGTCGTAGCAGCCCGGGGCCGAGCCGAGCGCGGCGTACTGCTCGGCGTAGCGTGGGCTGTTGTCGCCCAGCGCGATCAGGGCGGCGGTCCCGATCGCCACCGCGTCCGCGCCCAGTGCCATCGCCTTGGCGACATCGGCACCGCTGCGGATCCCGCCCGAGACGATGAGTTGCACCTTGCGGTGCATATCGAGTTCCTGGAGCGCCCGCACCGCCTGCGGCAGCGCCGCGAGCGTCGGAATACCGACATGTTCGATGAACACGTCCTGCGTCGCGGCGGTTCCGCCCTGCATACCGTCGACCACCACGACATCGGCGCCCGCCTGCACGGCGAGTTTCACATCGTAGTAGGTCCGGGTCGCGCCGACCTTCACATAGACGGGTTTCTGCCAGCCGGTGATCTCGCGCAGTTCGATGATCTTGATCGCCAGATCGTCGGGGCCGGTCCAATCCGGATGCCGGCAGGCCGACCGCTGATCCACCCCCTGCGGCAGAGTGCGCATCCGGGCCACCCGCTCGGTGATCTTCTGCCCCAGCAGCATCCCGCCGCCACCGGGTTTGGCACCCTGCCCGAGCACGATCTCGATGGCGTCGGCCTTGCGCAGGTCGTCGGGGTTCATTCCATATCGCGACGGCAGATACTGGTAGACGAGCGTTTTCGACTGGCCGCGCTCCTCCGGCGTCATCCCGCCGTCACCGGTGGTCGTCGAGGTGCCGACCGCACTCGCACCCCGTCCGAGCGCCTCTTTGGCCGGGCCGGACAGGGCGCCGAAACTCATTCCGGCGATGGTGATCGGTATATCGAGGTGCAGTGGGTTCCCGGCGTGGCGATCACCGAGCACGACATCGGTGTCGCACCGTTCCCGGTAACCCTCGAGCGGGTATCGCGACATGGACGCGCCCAGGAACAGCAGATCGTCGAAATGCGGCAGCGGGCGTTTCGCACCCCAGCCCCGGATATCGTAGATACCCGTATCGGCCGCCCGCTGGATCTCGGCGATCACCGAACGCGGAAAGGTGGCGGATTCACGCAGGGCCGGATTCGGCGGCGCGGGAGTGGTCATAGCGGTCTCCTGATTCGGCTCAGTAGGCGCCGAGATTGTCGACGTGGAAGTTGTAGAGGGTGCGGGCGGAGCCGTAGCGGGTGAAATCGCCGGGGTCGGCGTCGAATCCGGCCGCCGTGAGCAGATCGCGCAGTTCGGCCAGATGTTCGGGACGCATCGGCTTCTCGACACAGTCCGCACCGAGCGAGGCCACCGTGCCGCGGACATAGATCCGCGCCTCGTACAGCGAATCACCCAGCGCCTCACCGGCATCGCCACAGACGACCAGGCGCCCCGCCTGCCCCATGAACGCGCTCATATGCCCGATATCGCCGCCGACCACGATATCCACGCCCTTCATCGAAATACCGCACCGTGCGGCCGCGTTTCCCTCGATCACCAGGAGACCACCGTGCGCGGTGGCGCCGGCCGACTGGGAGGCGTCACCGGTGACCCGGACGGTCCCCGACATCATGTTCTCCGCCAGGCCCACCCCCGCGTTGCCGTGCACGGTGACGTGTGCCCGCTGATTCATTCCCGCGCAGTAGTAGCCGACGTGGCCCTGCACGGTGACCTCGATATCGTCGTCGAGCCCGCAGGCCACCGCATGCGCTCCCCGCGGCGCGGTGAGGGTGACCCGGCGCGGTGCGTCCGCGGCGTGCAACGCGGCGTTGACCTCCCGGACCGTCCGGACGCCGAGGTCCAGGCAGACCGCTGCCTCGTGGTCCGCCCGGGTGACGGGAGCGGCGGCGCTCACTGTCGGTGCCATACGTAGATCTCCTCCGGTTCGGGTTCGAAGAGGCGGGCCCGGTCCACGCCGGGCAACGCGGCCAGCGCCCGGAATTCCGAGGCCATGGCCACCCACCGATCGGTTTCGGCGACCACCGCGGGTTTGCAGGCGATCGGATCGCGTACCACCGCGAAGGATTCGCTGGTCGCGACGAGCAGGGTGTAGAAGCCGTCGAACCGTTCGGCGAGCAGACGCAGTGCCTTGTCCAGATCGGCGCCCTCGGCCAGTTGCCGGGCGACGAAACGGGCGCCCACCTCGGTGTCGTTCGCACTGTCGAAGACGACCCCGGCCCGCTCGAGCTCGTGTTTGACGCTCATATGGTTCGAAAACGATCCGTTGTGCACCAGGCACTGGTCGGACCCGACCGAGAATGGATGCGACCCGGCGGCGGTAACCGCCGATTCGGTGGCCATCCGGGTGTGGGCGACACCCTGCCAGCCCGCCGCCGACGGCAGGCCGAACCGGCGGGCGAGCATACTGGGATCTCCGACGCCCTTGAGCACCGCGAGATCCCGACCGGACCCGATGACCCGCGCCGCCGGTGCCGCCCGGCGCGCCGCCTCGACCAGGGTCGGCGTATCGGTGTCGGCGTAGAGCAGGGTGGTCGGTGCCAGGTCGATGCCGGTGACCAGCGCGCCGATATCGGTGCCGATCCCGGCCGCGAGTTCCGCGGCGGGTATCGGCGCATCGAGCAGGGTGACCGTCACCGCGCCCGGCGGCGACCACACCGGGTCTCCGTAGATGGCCATCCCGGCCGAATCCGGCCCCCGCTCGCACATCTGGTCGAGCATGCCGGTGAGCAGTTCGCCCAGCCGTGGGTAGAGCGCCGGATCACGCAGATGCAGGCCGACTATTCCGCACATCGATTGCTCCTAGTGCTGTCGCGGATTTCAGAAAGCGGTCAGGTATTCGTCGATTTCCCACGCGGATACGGTGTTGTGCCAGGCGAAGAACTCCTCACGTTTGAGCCGCGAGAAGTATTCGCCGACGCCCGCACCCGCGCCGTCGAGCGCCCCGGACACCACCGGATCCGCGTCGAGCGCGTCCATCGCGTGCAGCAGGGTCATCGGCAGCATGTCGCCGCTGCGCCCGGCGCCGGGCGCACCGGGATCGAGTTCGCGCGCGATGCCGTCGAGGCCGGCCGCCACCCCGGCCGCGATCGCCAGATACGGGTTGGCCGAACCGTCGCCGCCGCGCAGTTCCACCCGGTTCCCATCGGGCACCCGCAGATAATGGGTGCGATCGTTACCGCCGTAGGTGGCGTACCGGGGTGACCAGGTGGCGCCGCTACTGGTCGAGAGGGCACCGAGCCGTTTGTAGGAGTTCACCGTCGGGGCAAGCACCGCCTGCAGGGCGCAGGCATGCTCGAGCAGGCCGCCGATGAAGGAATAGGCGATCGGCGAGAGCCCCAGGCCGCGGGTATCGGCGCCGTCGGGGAACAGCGACTTCTCCGCGTCCCACAGCGACAGGTGCAGATGCATCCCGGAACCGGTGCGGTCGGCGAAGGGCTTGGGCATGAAAGTGGCCCGCATACCGCGTTTCTCCGCGATCACCGAGAGCAGATAACGCGCCGTGATCACCCGGTCCGCGGTCGTCATGGCCTCGGCGTAGGCGAAGTTCTGTTCGAACTGACCGTTGGCGTCCTCGTGATCGCTGGCGTAGTTCTCCCAGCCCAGAGTGTTCATCGCCGCGGAGATTTCGGTGAGGTGGTCGTACATCCGGGTCACGTCGCGGGCGTCGTAACAGGGTTGCCGGCTGGTGTCGGAGCGGTCCGCGGTGTGCAGGGTGCCATCGGCGTCCCGGTTCACCAGGAAGTATTCGATCTCCGCGCCGACCTTCACCGTCAGCCCGCGGGCGGCGGCCCGGCGCAGCGCCGCGGCCAGGACCACCCGCGGCGCGTACGGCCAGGGTTTTCCCTCGACATGCGGATCGCAGTGCACCAGCGCCAATCCCGGGCGGACGAACGGAATCGGCGTGAACGAGGCGGGATCCGGCACGGCGACCAGGTCGGGGTCCGCGGGCTGCTGGCCCATCGCGCCGGCGGCGTAGCCGGCGAAACCCGCGCCTTCGGCCTCGAGTTGGCGCACCGCTTCGACCGGTACCAGCTTGGCGCAGGGCTTACCCGACAGGGTCGTGAACAGCGCGAGGACGTAATCGACGCCTGCGGCCTCGGCCAGCGCGGTGAGCGTCGCCGGCGCGGCGGCGGGGACAGTGGCGGGGCCGGAGACCGGCGCAGGTACGGTATCGAGTGCCATGGGAACTCCAGGTGGTCGATCGATGGAAGAGTGGTCGGGGATCAGCGCATTTCCCCCGCGCCCTGGTACGGGTGCGGACTCACCAGGGGCGCTCCCTCGGCGAAGCGGGAGTACCGGAAGTCGGCGGCGTCGACGCCGGGGAGGTCGGTCTTGCCCATGGTGAGCAGATCGGCCGCCAGCCGCCCCACGGCGGGCGAGATCTTGTAGCCGTGCCCGGAGAAACCCGTGGCCAGAAACAGCCCTTCCACAGGTCCGGGCCCGATGATCGGGTTGTAGTCCGGGGTCACGTCGTAGGCGCCGGCGTAGGATCCGGTGACCCGCGGATCGGGCATACCCGGCAGCCGGTGACCGAGTTTGCCGATCACCGTGTCCACGGTGCGTTCGTCCGCGCGGTTCGGGTAGCGGTCGGGGTCGAGGTATTCCGGTGCCCGGTGATCGGAGTTGCCCACCAGCAGTTCGCCGTTGGGTTCCCGGCACAGATACGACAGCCCGGCCAGATCGGAGAGCACCGGCACCTCCGGCAGCGGCGCTCCCGGATCGACCAGGACCAGTTGCGCGCGCTGGGCACGCACATCCAGGTCGACCCCGGCGCTCGCCGCGAGTCCGGGTGTCCACGGCCCGGCGGCCAGCACCACCGTCCCGGCGTGGATTTCGGTCCCGTCGCCGAGGCGCACACCGAGTACCGCGCCGTCGGGGCCGGTGATCAGCTCCCAGACGGGTGTGGACTGCCGGATGCACACGCCGAGCCTGCGGGCGGCGGCGCCGAATGCCATGCCCGCCAGATAGGCTTCGCCACGACCGCCGAGCGGTTCGTAGGCGAACGCCGCGAAATCCTCGAGAGACAACCCGGGCCACAGCTGCGCCATCTCCGCGTGGTCGATGAACCGGACGTCGATGCCGAGCCCCTGCATCATGGCGACGTTGGCGCGCAGCGGCGCGATATTGTCCGCACCCACGCCCACCACATAGCCGCACTGCCGGAAACCCATATCGTCGCCGAACAGCTCGGTGGCCCGGGTGAAGACGTCCACGCCGTACCAGGCCATGGCGGCCAGCGACGGCACGCCGTAATGGCAGCGCACCACACCGCTGGACTTGCCGGTCATGCCCGAGCACAGCGTATCCCGTTCCAGCACCACGACATCGGTTTCGCCGCGGTCGGCCAGCGACCACGCGATAGCGAGCCCCTCGAGGCCGCCGCCGACGATCACGTAGTTATGGGTTTCCCTCACCGGCATCCTCGCTTGGGTTTCCTGTGACTATCTGCTGTCCTTTCTCATGAAACTCCCGCCAGATGACAGCCAGGTTACGTCCCGGTCAGTACCGGGTCACGTGAAAACTGGTGCACAGCGGGGCGGGAGTTAACAGGAAAGTCACTCGCGGAACGATTTACGCAACGCAAAGGGACGTCTACTGATAGACGAACCGGTCCACTATCGCGAGACGATCGGCGCACCGGACGCAACGAAGATGAGGGAAACATGACAGAAGCCATCGCCGCGGCCGATACCGCGTGGATACTCGCGGCATTCGCCGCCGTCAGCCTTATGGTGCCCGGGCTCGCCATGTTCTACGGCGGCATGGTCGGCATCAAGAACACACTCAATATGGCCATGATGACCTTCGGCGCCTTCGCCGTGGTCGGCGTGCTGTGGATCCTGTTCGGGTACTCCGCCGTCCTGGGCAACTCACTCGGCGGAATCGGCCTGCTCGGCGATCCGTTCGAGTACTTCGGGTCCTCCGACCTGCTCACCGCCCCCACCGAACCCGGACTGCCGCCGGCCCTGGTCTCCGGATTCCAGTTGCTGTTCGCCGTGATCACCGTGGCCCTGATCTCCGGCGCGGTGGCCGACCGGATGAAATTCGGCGCCTGGATGCTGTTCGCCGGAATCTGGGCGACGATCGTGTACTTCCCGGTGGCCCACTGGGTCTTCGCCTTCGACTCCGAGGACGGCTCGCTGGTCGGCGGCTGGATCGCGAATACGCTGGGCGCGATCGACTTCGCCGGTGGTACCGCCGTCCACATCAACGCGGGAGTCGCGGCGCTGGCGCTGGTCCTCGTGCTCGGCAAACGGGGACTGTTCCCGAACCCACCGCGGCCGCACAACCTTCCGCTGACGGTGCTCGGCTCCGGCATGCTGTTCTTCGGCTGGTTCGGGTTCAACGGCGGATCCGCGCTCGCGGCGGGTAACAGCGCCTCGGTGGTCATCCTGAATACCGTCGCCGCCGCGGCGGCCGGTATCTGTGGATGGCTGATCGTGGAGAAACTCCGAGCCGGTCATGCCACCTCGCTGGGTGCCAGTTCCGGACTCATCGCCGCCCTGGTCGGCATCACCCCCGCCTGCGGCGCCGTCTCGCCGATCGGCGCGCTGATCATCGGCGCGGCAGCCGGTTCGGTGTGCTGCCTGGCGGTCTCGCTGAAATTCCGGTTCGGCGTCGACGATTCCCTCGATGTGGTCGGCATCCACCTGGTCGGCGGCATCCTGGGCACCGTCCTCATCGGCCTGCTCGCCGATCCCGCCGCCCCCAACGGCGTCGCCGGGCTCTTCTACGGCGGCGGACTCGATGTGCTCTGGCGTCAGGTCGTCGCGGTGCTCGCTGTCCTCGCGTTCACCTTCGTGGTCACCCTGGTGATCGCGAAGCTCATCGATATGACGCTGGGCCTGCGGGTACCCGCCGAAAGCGAACTCGAGGGCCTGGACGTCTCCGTACACGGCGAGATGGCCTATGTCCTCGAGCTCGCAGGGGCCGAAGCCGGGAAGCCGGTCCGGCCCGACGAGGCGGTCGCCGCCGCCGAATCCCTCACCGCGGACGCGGCACGCGCGCACGCGAACGACTGACACCGTCCCAGCCGGGCCGGTCCCCTCCTTCCCCGGGGGGACCGGCCCGTTCAGTTCTCCTCGTGATTGTCCGGATAGGCGGTCACCGCGAGGAAACGGATCGGCAACCGCACCAGGTCGTTCGGGCCGTGGATCCCCTCCCCGTCGAGCAACAGCGAATCCCCGGGCCGCAGGGTGTACTCCGCCGAGCCGTGGCCGTACACCATCACGCCTTCGAGCATGTAGATCAACTCCGTGCCCGCGTGCTGGAAACGCGGAAACACCTCGCTGTCGCTGGTGAGTGTCACCAGGACCGGCTCGAGCCGTTTGTGCTGGCCGCGTAGCGAACCGAGCAGTTCGTAGTGGTGCCCGATCCGGGTGCCGCGGCCCACGATGACCGCGCCCTGCCCCGCCGCGACGTAGACGGCTTCCCGGACGGTGTCGGCATCGCGGAACAACGAGGTCACCGGTACATCGAGGCCGGCCGCGAGCCGGGCCAGCGTCGAGAGACTGCACGACGTCTGCGCGTTCTCGATCTTCGACAGCATCGCCTTGGAGATACCGACCTTCGCGGCCATATCCGCGACCGACAATCCACTGGACCGGCGCAGCGCCCGGACCTGCCGCGCGATCGCCGCCTCCAGATCACCGCCGGTGGGCGGCTCCCCGATCACCTCGCGCTGCACCGGAGCCGGATCACCGGTGTCCCGGTGGATCCGCTGGGTTTTCGGCATGCTATCGGTCATCGACCAACTCTAGTCGAGGTTTCCTACTAGTAGACAGCCGGACGTGTCACATTCGCGCGACCGAACCATCACACCGCCGAACTCGCACAGCACGGCGACGATTTCGACTCTCAACGTCCGCGTTACGGACCGGAAACATCAGCCGGGTTTCATTAAATGAAACAACGATTCTTTAGGTGATCCATCTCGGGAGCAGGAGAACAATGCACGCAGCGGACGCACCGACACCGCCCTTCCGCGTCACCAGCGGAGCCTGGAAGGACCTGCCGAGAATGCCGGTCGCGGAATTCCCCGGCACCGAGGGCTTCATCGGCGATGTGTACATCAACCCCGACGACAGTGTGATGTGCAGCGGCTACTTCGAACTCCGGCACACCGACGCTCCCCTGTACTACGAATACGAGTACGACGAGATGAAAGTCGTACTCGAGGGCGAATTCCTGCTGGAGAACAAAGAAACTGGCCAGTCGCTCACCGCCCGGGCCCATGACGCGATCTTCTTCCCGAAGGGATCGAAGATCTATTTCAGCACCCCCGGCTACGCACTGGCCTTCTACGCCGGGCACCGCGGCGCCGAGCTGCTGTGAGCGCCGATGTCCCAGATCTGCTATTCCAGTATTCCGCTTTGGGCGCGGACCCCGCTGCCCGGCGACAGCCCACCACCCGACCGGACAGGAACCGCTTACCTGCTCGTCGGGGTCGGTCCCGATGCGCGTGCCGCGGTGCGGAACTGGTCCGGTGACCTGAGTCCCGCACCAGTCCGCGCACTGCTGGCCGACGACCCCGGCGAGGGCGGGCGCCTCCTGGCCGCCGCCCTGCACGAGAGCACCGTCGGCACGCGAGTGCGGATCGCGGGGCCCGCCGGCGCCTGCCTGCGGCTACGCGGTATCGCAACCGCTGCCGGGGTGGAAGACGACGAACTGTACGCCCGGGTCACCGGCGCGGGGATCCATGATGTGTACTGCGCGCACTGCGCGACCGTGACCGCGGCAGCCCAGAGCGTCGGCGAGATCGCCGGATGCTCCGGATGCGGCCGCGATCTGGTCGTCTACCACCATGTTTCCCGCCGGACCGGGGAATTCCTGGGGTTCGCCGCCGATGCCGAGCAGTGGTCGCCGTGACCGCCGCCCGGACCGCGCCCGGCCCGGCGGGTGGCCCGCCCGGTCGCGAGATGACCCTCGTGGTGACCGGAGTCGCCGACCCCGCCCCCGGAATTCGCGGTCTCACCCTCGCGGCCACCGACGGAAGCCGGCTGCCGGGGTTCATCCCGGGCAGTCATCTCGTGGTGCGTGTGGGCGGCCGCGCCAACGCCTACAGCCTGACCTCGGACGGTTTCGATCCCGCCGAGTACGCGATCTCGGTGCTGCGGGTGGCGGACGGGCGCGGCGGTTCACGCCTGCTGCATACCCTCGCGGTCGGCGAAACCCTGAGCGCACGGCCGCCGCGCAGCGCCTTCCCACCGATCGCCCGGGCCGCGAAACATCTGCTCGTCGCCGGTGGTATCGGCGTCACCCCGATACTGTCGCATCTGCGGGCGGCGCGGCGGTGGGGCCGGGAGGTGCAGGTGCTGTACACCTTCCGTGCCGGACACGGCGCCCATGTCCCCGAGGTGGCGGACCTGGGCGGGTCCGCGGCCGAACTGATCACCGATCGGGCCGCGTTCACGCAACGGCTCACCGCGGCCCTGACCGCGCAACCGCTGGGCACCCATCTCTACGTCTGCGGGCCGCCCGCGATGATCGACTACGTCGTTGCCGCGGCGGCCACCGCCGGCTGGCCGCGCTCACGTATCCATTTCGAACGTTTCCGCGATGATGCCCTCGGTGCCGGGGAGCCGTTCACCGTCGCCCTCACCGAATCGGGTCGCACCGTCGCGGTGCCCTCCGGGACGAGCCTGCTCGACGCCCTCGAGACGAGCGGCATCCGGATCCCCAGCCTCTGCCGGCAGGGCGTATGCGGCGAATGCCGTACCCCGTTGGGCGGCGGCCTGCCGATCCACCGCGATCTCTATCTCAGCGACCGGGAGAAGGAGTCCGGCGCGGCGATCATGCCCTGTGTCTCTCGTGCTCGCGGAGGCACCGTTCTGGAGGTACCGCTGTGACCACGGCATCGCATACATCACCGGTGGCCGGGTTCCCGTTCCCGTTCCCCGGCGACTCCTACCGCTACAGCACCAATGTCGAACCCGCCCGCCACCCGGTCCGGACGGAGGCCGGTCACTGGGGCGGCGCGCTCGTCGACGTCGACTGCCACTACCACCGGGAGATCGGTGCACGCGCCGCGATCCTGGCCGCCGACCCCACCCGCCACGCGGTACTCCCCCATATGCGCCCCGCCGCCTGGGACGCGATGCTCACCCTGATGCGCGAACTGGCCGCCGCCCATCCGGACGATATGCGACTGTGCCGGGTCGCCGGGCAGGTCTGGCGCTGGGAGAACGATCTCCTCGGAATCACCCAGGAATTCGTGTACGGCGACGACGGCGGCCTGCCCGCCGAACCACTGCGCTATATCTGCGGCCAACTCCAGGAGGATGTGGTCCTCCTGGATCAGCGTGGCGGGCAACTCTTCGCCGACGCCGGCGTGGTGACCTTCGCCGCCGATTGGAGTTTCGGGTTCGACGTGGGGATGAGCTTCCTGGAAATCCACGGCCCGGTGCCGCGGATCCGGCGCGACGGCGTGATCACCCGGGCACACGATTTCCTGCTCCGCCTGCAACCGCACGATCCCTACCGGCGTACCAACTGGACGCTGACGGTCGGGCGCCGGCTGGATGTCTCCACCGAGCGGTATCCCGAATGGGGCCCGGATCGCGAGATGATCCGGTATGCCGACGACGAAACCTTCGGCCGGCTCGTTCATCTGCGCGTCGAAGTACAGCATCTACTCCGGCTGCCCGATTCCGGTGCGGTGATGTTTCTCATCCGCACCTATCTGTTGCCGCTGGCCGAGCTGGCCGCGGTCGAACCCTGGCGGCGGCGCACGGCGGCGGTACTGGCGGAGCTGCCCGACGATATGGCCGATTACAAGGGCATCATCAAATACCGTGCGCGGGCGGCGCGGTGGTTACGTGCCGCCGGACCCGGCCCGGAAGCGGTGCCGCCGGACCGGCCGTGAATGCGCCCGGAATTCAGCGCGGCGCCCGGAGCATCCGGCCCGCCGCCTCCACCGCGGGCGCCGAACTTCCGGCATCCGCCACGAACACCGCGAACGCGAGATCGTCCTGGATACCGATGAACCAGCCGTGTGCGGAGGTGTTGTCACCGTATTCGGCGGTTCCGGTCTTGCCGAGCAGCCCCGGGATATCGGCCAGCTGGGTCGCGGTTCCGCCGGTGACGGTTTCCCGCATCATCGTCCGCACCTGCTCGGTGACCGTCGCAGGCAGCGGGGGCGGGGTCCGGTCGGGTGTGCCGGGCGACCCCGCCACCGCGACCGGCGCCGGCGGCGAGCCATGCGCGACCGACGCGGCGACCATCGCCATCCCGAACGGGGACGCGGTCACCTGTCCCTGGCCGATACTCGACTCCACCCGCTGGGCGGGGTTCTCCGCGGGGGGCACACTGCCGGTGACGGTGGTCAGCCCGGGTGTCACATAGTCCACGCCGAGCCCGAGACGTTCGGCGGTGGTCGTCAAAGCGTCCGGCGGCAGCCGTACCGCGAGCCCCGCCATGGTGGTGTTGCAGGAGCGGGCGAACGCGGTGTGCAACGGCACCCGCCCGAGATCGAAACTGTCGTCGTTGGGGATACGACGTCCCTCGATATCGGCGACCCCCGGGCAGGGCAGCACCGTATCCGGGGTGGCCAGGCCCGCATCGAGTACCGCTGCGGTGGTGATCGTCTTGAAGGTCGACCCGGGCGGATACAGGCCGGTGAGCGCGATGGGGCCTTCCGCGTCGGCCGCCCCGTTCTGCGCCGCGGCGAGGACCTCCCCGGTCGAGGGGCGCAGAGCGACGACCGCCGCCGGTGAAGCGAGGGGGTCGAGTGCGGTGTCGGCGGCCCGCTGCAGACCGATATCGATCGTCGACCGGATATCGGTGGTCGGCCGCGGATCCGCCCCGGCGATCCGGCGCACCTCGTCGCCGGTCCCGGCCCGCACCGCCCAGCCCGCCGCCGCGTCGGCCTGCTGCTGCCACAGGTCACCCAGCCCGGACAGGGTCGGCGAGGACAGCGTCTTGTCCGTGGTGAGCAGCCGCGTCTGCGGGGCCAGGGTGACACCGGGGGTCGCGGCCAAGGGTTCGCGGATGGGGGCGATATCGGCATCGCGCAGGCTGATCGCCGTGACCGGTTTGCCCTGGGCGGCGGTCAGATCGGCGTTCAGGGTCGCGGCGGTGACGCCCGGGGCCAGCGGGGCGAGCAGGCCCGCGACAGCGCTGGTATCGGCGCCCGGCGCGAGCTGGACCAGAGTGACCACCTGCTGGGTCATCAGGTCGCCACCGGCCGCGTCGAGCACGCGGGCCGGTTCGGGGTATACCGGCGCGGCGGACAGCGCACCGGTATCGAGGCCCGGTGCGACGGTCGCGGGATTCCACCGGACCCGCCAGCCCGCATCGGTCTCCGCGGCGCTGCCGGTGGTGCGGTATTTCCATTCCGCCGCGTTTCCGGCGACCGGTTTCCAGGTGGCGTCGAAGGTGAAGGTGTCGTCCTCGACTCCGCTCACCTCGAAGGTCGCTTCCTTGCCCAGGCCGTCGTAGAGACCGGCGAGGCTCTCGGCGGCACGGGCCGGGTCATCGGTGAGGTCGGCCGCGGCGCGGATATCGTCGGCGGTCAGCGCGGCGGCGAAACTCTCGGCGACGGTATCGGGTTCGGGCGGTCCGGAGGAGCACCCGGCCAGTGTCGAAGCGAGAGCCGTCAGCAGAACCGTCGACAGGACGATGACTTTCCGATCGGTACGCATCACCTTCGACTGTATCGCCCGCGGCGCCGTCGCCCGGCGCTATCGCCCGGCCGTCGCGTCGCGCAGGCCGGCCGGCCGCCTATCGGTCCGGTTCCGCTCGACGTAGTCGAGACAGACGGCGCGGGTGCCGTCCCCGAACACCACGCGCGACAGCGGCACACCGGTCGTCCGGCCCGCAAGACGAGTCGGCGTTTCGCACTCCTCCGGGCGCGGCGCGCGGCCAAGCCCTGGTCCACCTGCACTGAGAATCGGGTATCCGCGCTGCGCAGACGCTTTCGGCAGCGTGCAAGAATCGTCGCGATGCTCACCTACCTCCAAGCGACCGTGATCGGCGCGGTGCAGGGTGTCACCGAACTGTTCCCGATCTCGAGTCTCGGCCATTCGGTACTGCTCGCCGGCTGGCTCGGAGACGATTGGGCCGCCTTGGTCGGGTCCGGCGAATCCGAGACGGAGACGCCCTATCTCGCGTTCGTGGTCGCCCTGCATGTGGCGACGGCGGTCGCGCTGATCGGCCACTACCGCCGGGACTGGTGGGCGATCATCGCCGGGTTCGCCACGACCCTGCGCACCGGGCGGCTCGATACGGTGCCGCAGCGCCTGGGCGTCCTGCTGATACTGGCCACCGTCCCGGTGGCCGTGGCCGGCCCGCTGCTGGTGGATCCGCTGCACACTGTGTTCGCGGCACCCGTCTTCGCGGCGGTGTTCCTGACCCTCAACGGCGTCGTACTCCTCGTCGGCGAAGGTCTGCGACGGCGTAACGAACCCACCCTGGCCGAATACGGCCGGCGCCACGCGCTCCGGCTGACGCGTACGAATTCGATCACCACTGCCGATAATCCGCCGCGCCGATCGGACCGGCGGCTGGCGGCCCTCGATATCGCCGACGCCGTCGCGATCGGCCTGACCCAGCTCGGCGCTCTGCTGACCGGTTTCAGCCGGGCCGGGCTCACCATGGTCGGCGGGTTGTGGCGTGGCCTCGAGCATCCCGATGCCGCCAAATTCGCCTTCCTGCTGGCCACCCCGGCGATTCTCGGCGCGGGGCTGGTCGAAGCGCCGGAACTGGCCGGGCCGGCGGCCGCGGAGATCCGCGGGCCGATCCTGGCCGGGGCCATCGTCTCCGGCGTGTCGTCCTGGCTGGCCGTCCGCTATCTCGAGCGCTATTTCCAGACCCGCACACTGTTGCCGTTCGCGATGTATTCACTGGTCGCGGGCATGCTTTCGATCGCCCGGTTCAGCTGAGGACCCGCCGGGTCGCCGGCCGCCTCAGCGGGAACCGATCAGTTCCAGGGTCTCCTCCAGCACCGGCACCCCGGGCGACCCGGGCACCAGGATGAATTCGTCGAGGCCCGCGGCCTCGGCCGCGTCCAGGGTTCGGTGCAGGGCGTCCGCCTCGAAAGTTTTCATCGCGGCCGCGGCGGCCGCGGCGTTACCGGCCCCCAGGAAACCGAGGTACTCCTCGGTGAAATCGCGCAGCACCGTATCGGGTTCGGCCACCCCCAGGGTGTAGAAGCAGCCACTCACCAACCGCGGCGCGTCACGCCCGGCATCGGCGAACGCCCGGCGGGCCGCCTCGGCCGACCACGCGATCTCCTCCGGGGAGCCACCGACGCTGAAGGCCACCACGCCGTCGGCCCAGCGCGCGGCGCGCGCCAGGGATTTCGGGCCGAGCGCACCGGCGAGCACCGGCGGGCCACCGGCCTGGACGCAGGGCGGGCCCACCGGGTCGGCACCGTCGAAGGGCGGCTCCCCCGCCCACAGGGAACGCAGTTCGGCGACCGCGCGATCCAGCCGGTCGTGCCGGCGCTGCGACCCGGACCCGAGACTCCGGTAGTCCGCGCCCCGCCCGCCGACGCCGACGCCGAGCGTGAATCGCCCCGCGGAGAGCACATCGATGGTCGCGGCCTGTTTGGCCACCAGGGCGACCGGATGGGCGGGCAGCACCGATACGTTCGCGATGATCCGCACCCGTTCGGTCAGCGCCGCGGCGGCGGCGAGCGTCGTCCACATCTCGGCATTGTGGAAGGTCATCCGTTCACCGCAGGAGACGCTGGACACCGGCCCCGCATCGGCGAGGCGGCACCATTCGACGGTGGACGCCCGGTCGTAGCCCCGGCACATGGTCGGCAGTGCGATCCCGATTTCCATCGCCCCAGCATCGGGCAAGACGACGCGCAAGGCAAGAACACGTTCCAGTTTTCCCGCGAGGCGCACCGCCCGGCGGCGGTTCGCGACCCGGTTCAGTCGCAGACCGCGCCGTAGGAGGCCGATCCCACGAGTCGCGCGTATTTCGCGAGGACACCGCGGGTGTACCGCGGTGGTAGCGGTGCCCAGCCTTCGCCGCGCCGGGCCAGCTCCTCCGGCTCGACCAGCAGGTCCAGCGTCCCCGAACCGACGTCGAGGCGGATCCGGTCACCGTCGCGGACGAAGGCGATGGGCCCTCCGTCGACGGCCTCGGGAGCCACATGACCGACGCACAGACCGGTGGTACCGCCGGAGAACCGGCCGTCGGTCAGCAGCAGTACCTCCTTGCCGAGGCCGGCGCCCTTGATGGCGGCGGTGATGGCCAGCATCTCCCGCATCCCGGGGCCGCCCTTGGGGCCCTCGTACCGGATCACCACCACATCCCCCGCCGAGATCGTGCCGTCTTCCAGTGCGTCCATGGCGGCCCGCTCCCGGTCGAAGACCCGCGCGGTACCGCTGAACACATCGGATTCGAAACCGGCCGATTTCACCACGGCGCCGCCGGGCGCCAGGGAACCGTGCAGGATCGTGATACCTCCGGTCGGGTGGATCGGCTCGGACAGCGCCCGGACCACTTTGCCGTCCGGATCCGGCGGGGCGATTTCGGCGAGGTTCTCGGCGACCGTGCGGCCGGTGACGGTGAGGCAGTCGCCGTGCAGCAGCCCGGCGTCCAGCAGGGCCTTCATCAGCACCGGGACACCGCCGACGCGGTCGATATCGGTCATCACGTGGCGTCCGAACGGCTTCACATCGGCGAGGTGCGGTACCCGCCGGCCGACCCGCGCGAAATCGTCGAGGCTCAGCGCCACTCCGGCCTCGTGGGCGATCGCGAGCAGGTGCAGCACCGCGTTGGTCGAACCACCGAACGCCATGACCACCGCGATGGCGTTCTCGAACGCCTCGCGGGTGAGGATATCGGAGGTGGTGATCCCGCGCCGGATCAGCTCGACCACCGCCTGGCCGCTCTTGCGGGCGTATCCGTCGCGGCGCCGGTCGGTGGCCGGCGGCGCCGCGCTACCGGGGAGCGACATACCGAGCGCCTCGGCCGCGCTGGCCATCGTATTGGCGGTGTACATACCGCCGCAGGCGCCTTCACCGGGACAGATGGCGCGCTCGATGGCATCGACGTCCGCGCGGCTCATCAGTCCGCGCGAGCACGCGCCCACCGCTTCGAAGGCGTCGATGATGGTCACCTCCCGCTCGCTGCCGTCGGACAGTTTCGCGATTCCGGGCAGGATGGATCCGGCGTAGAGGAACACACTGGCCAGGTCGAGGCGGGCCGCCGCCATCAGCATCCCGGGCAGCGATTTATCGCAACCGGCGAGCAGCACCGAGCCGTCGAGCCGTTCGGCCTGCATCACCGTCTCGACACTGTCCGCGATGACCTCGCGGGACACCAGCGAGAAATGCATTCCCTCGTGGCCCATCGAGATTCCGTCGGAGACCGAGATGGTGCCGAACTGCATGGGATACCCGCCGGCGGCGAATACGCCGTCCTTGCATCCGCCCGCCAGCCGGTCCAGCGACAGGTTGCACGGCGTGATCTCGTTCCACGAGGAGGCGACGCCGATCTGGGCTTTCGCCCAGTCGTCGTCGCCCATGCCGACGGCGCGCAGCATGCCGCGGGCCGCGGTCTTCTCCAGGCCGTCGGTGACATCGCGGCTGCGGGGTTTCATATCGGGTGCGGTGGGATCAGCGGTCACGCCGCCCATCATCCTCTCCGTCCGCCGCGGTGCGCGGGAACCCCGCCCGGCGCGGTGCCGGGTGGCCCACCTCCGGCCACCGCACCTCCGGCCACCACGCGCAGACGACACAACCGGACGTCCCGGCGGGTGTTCCATCTCACACGCTACTGGTAATGATTGTCATTATCAGTATACTTCGATGCTGCCCGCATCCGGACGTCGGACGAAACACCTACTGCTGCAGCAGGTTCCACAACCATTGACAAATCCGAGGAGTATTACCGCCCCGACCGGGCAGTGCCTCACGACGCCCGCACCAACCGGGCCCGTACCGGCGGTCCCGGTCCGATGAACCGCATCACCCGGCGCCCCGGCCGGCCGGCACCCTCGATTCGCACGACATCGGAGTTTCATGAGCAACGCGTTACATATACTCACCCGCACCGATCTGGCCGATATCGAAATCACGCCCGAGGAGGTCATCGAACTCGTCGAGGAGGGATATCTCGCTTTCGCCCGCGGTGATTCTTCCTGCCCGGTGAAACTCATGATGCCGCTGCCGAATACCGCACGCGACGCCGTGTCCTATTCCATGCTCGGCTACGACGGCTCGCTCGAGCACCTGGGATTCAAGACCTCGTATCGTCAGGGCAGCGACAGCGCGGAGAAGTACTACACGACGATCAGCCTCTACGACGACACCACGGGGGCACCGTTCGCGCTCATGGACTGCCAGCGGGTCGGCGCGGCCCGGACACCGGCCACCACCGCCATCACCGCCAGACATGCTGCGCGCGAGGGCGCGGAGACCGCGTTGATGATCGGTACCGGTGTCCAGGGCCGGAATACGCTGCCCTACCTGCTCACCGCCCTGCCCGGGCTGCGGCGGTTACGTCTGTTCGGCACCCATCCCGAGGGGATCGCCGCCAGCCGGGCGGCACTGCGCCGATGGTTTCCCGACCGCGAACTCGAACTCGTCGACGATGTGCGCACCGCCGCCGCGGACTCCGATATCGTCGTCGTCGCCTCGGGCCGCGCCGCGCATCCGAAAGTCCGTACCGACTGGTTGCCGCCGGGCGGGCTGCTGATCTCGGTGGCGAGCAAGGGTGTCGAGAGCGGCGCGCTACGCGCCGCCGACTACGCCGTCGCGACCAGCACCGGCCAGCTGGGCGTCACCGGGACCCGGTTGGCCGGAGCGGGCGGGGAACTCGTCATCGACGCGGAACTGCCCGATATCGTGGCCGGGCGGGCGCCCGGGCGGCGCGCACAGTCCGATCGGGTGTTCGCCTTTTCGAGCGGCATGGTGATCACCGACATCCCGGTCGCACACGCCCTGGCCACCCGGGCCGTCGCGGCCGGACGCGGACAGCGGGTGCAGTTGTGGAGCTGAGCACCGCACCCACCGGCCTCCCGGCCCTGCCCGCCATCGAACTCCCGTGGCAACGCCGGATCCGGGAGGATCCGCATCTGCTGTTCGATATCCACTACGCGGTGGGCGGGCCTTTCCATGTGGTCCATCCCGCTGGGTTCGCCGACAATCTGCGTGCCTTCCAGGACGTTCTGACCCGGCACCGGGTCGACGGCGCGGTGTATTACGGGAAGAAGGCGAACAAGGCGGGATGCTGGCTTCCCGAAGTGGCCGATCTCGGCGCCGGGGTGGATGTGGCCTCGGAACCCGAACTCGTCCACGCCCTCGCACACGGCGTGCGCGGTCGCGATATCGGCGTCACCGGTGCCGCGAAAACCGACGGACTACTGCGACTGGCGGCCCGCCACGACTGCCTCGTCGCCATCGACGCACTCGACGAACTCGAACGCGCCGCCGAGATCGCCCGCGACGCCGGCCGGTTGCGCATCCTGCTGCGGCGGCTGCCGCCGACGGCGCCGCACAGCCGCTTCGGTTCGGCGGACCCGGACCTCGAGCGCGCCGTCGCCCGTTGCGCCGACCTGCGCGACCGGATCGCACTCACCGGATTCTCGTTCCATCTCGACGGGTACGCGGTGGACCCGCGGGCCGAGCTGGCCCACGACATGCTCGGCTGGTGCGAACGGGCGCGGGCGCTGGGCCTGCCGGTGTCGGCGATATCCATCGGCGGCGGTTTCGCCTGCCGCTATGTGCGGGAACAGGATTGGGAGACGTTCACCCGGGACCACACCGACGAGTGGTTCCATGCCAACAAGCGGTTCGAGAAGTTCTACCCGTACGCCCAGCAGCCCACCGGTGCCGATATGCTCGACGCCGTTCTCGGCCGGACGTTCCGCGGCCGCACGCTGGCCGGGCATTTGCGCGACGCCGGTATCGCCCTGTATCTGGAGCCCGGCCGCGCGCTGCTCATCGATTCGGGCTTCAGCGTTTTCCCGGTTCTCGGCTTCAAACAGCACTCCGACTATGGCATCACCACCGTGCACGGGCTCAGTATGAGCGTGTCCGAACAGTGGAAAGGCAGCGAGTTCCTACCCGATCCGGTGCTGGTCCCGCGACGCGCCGAGCCGCGGCCGCGGCCCGCCGTCACCTGCGTCGGTGGCGCCAGCTGTATGGAATACGACGTGCTCACCTGGCGCAAAGTGACGGTGTCCCAGCAACCCCGGCCCGGCGATCTGCTGCTCTATCCGAATACCGCCGGATACCAGATGGACAAGAACGAAAGCGAATTCCATCAGCTCCCGCTGCCGCCGAAGATCGTGATGTCCGAAGAGGCCGGGCGGATGCGCTGGAGGCTCGATCGATGACCGAGCACCGGCCCGTGGGCGGCGAGAACGTCGTCCGCTACGCCTCCGAATTGATCGGCGCCACCCCCTTGCTCGACCTGGTACGCACCGGGGCGGGCAGCCGGGTGCTGCTGAAACTCGAGCAGTTCAATCCGACCGGATCGGCGAAGGTCCGGATGGCCCGGGAGATGGTGCTCCAGGCCGAACTCAGCGGCGAGCTGCGCCCCGGCGGTCACATCGTCGAACCCACCTCCGGCAACACCGGCACCGGACTGGCGCTGTTGGCATTGGAGCGTGGCTACACCTTCACCGCGGTGGTCGACGATCACGCCGCCGCGGACAAGCTGCGTGCCATGAAGGCGATGGGCGCGAGACTGGTCACCGTGGACAGTGCGAGCGCCCACGGCCCCAGCAGTGTGCGGCGGCGGGAGGTCGCGGCCGATATCGCCGCCGGTACCGGCGCGTTCCGGCCCGACCAGCACAACAACCCACACAACAACGCCGGATACCGTGAACTCGCGGGCGAACTGCGCAAAGACCTCGCGACCGATATCGACTGCCTGATCGGCGCGGTCGGCACGGGCGGATCGCTGTGCGGCACGGTGGAGGAACTGCGCAGGCTGGGTTCGACCGTCCGCGCGATCGGCGTGGAGCCGGTGGGTTCCATCATCTTCGGCGGTGATCCGGGAGGCTATTGGCAGACCGGCGCGGGCAGTCCGGCGGGATTCCCGGTAGGCGGCAACGTGAAATACCGGATGATCGACGAGAACTGCCGGGTCGGCGATACCGAGGCCTTCGCCACCGCGCGGGTGGTCGCGCGGCGCACCGGAATCCTGATCGGCGGCACCGGCGGTGCGGCGGTCTATGCGGCGCTGCGAAGGCTGGTTCTGCTCCCGGCCGGGAGCACGGTCGTGGTACTCGTCTGCGACGCGGGTGAGAAGTACCTCGATACCGTCTACGACGAGGACTGGCTCGCGGCCCGCGGACTCTACGATCAAGCCACCCGGCAGCGCATCGTCCGGCTGTTCCGCGCGTACGACGAGTCGGTGCGGCTGGCGGGTTCCGATATCGAAAGGGCGGGAGCGTGATCCGGCGATGATCCGGTACTGGCACAACTACCGGGCGATCCTCGCACTCGCCGCGCCCCTCGCCGGTATCCAGCTGGCGCAGGTGGCACTGACGACCGTCGACCTCGCGATGATGGGTCTGCTGGGCGTCACGTGCGTCGCGGCGGGCGGCCTCGCACTGCTGCTGTACAACCAGCTGCGCACCATGTGCGTCGGGATGGTCACGGGGGTAGGGAACCTCATCGCCGCGGCGGCCGGCCGGGGCGAGAAGCGCACCGGCGAGGACCGGCTCGACGAGCAGGCACACACCGAGATCCGCGGCTATCTGCGGGCCGCATTGCTCGTGGCCACCCTGACCGCCGCGGCCGGCGCGGTCGCGCTCGTGGCACTCGGGTACGCCCTGCCCTGGCTGGGCCAGGACGATACAGTGGTGGACCTCGCGCGGCCGATCATCTGGGCCCTGGCTCCCGGGCTGGTGCCGATGCTGTGGCTGAACGTCCTGCGCCAGTTCGCGGTCGGCATGCGCCGGGCGGGTTCGCTGTTGCGGGTCACCCTGTGGTCGATCGGTGTGAACGCGCTGCTGAACGCGTTGTTCATCTTCGGCTGGTTCGGCATCCCGAAGCTGGGACTCGCGGGTATCGGCCTGGCCACCACACTCGTCCAGTGCTGGACCTTCGGCACCTATCTGGCCGGTCTGCGCCGGGACGCCGTACTCGGTGACCTGTTATCGCTGCGTGCCTGGCAGGCCGACCGCGCGACGGTGAGGCGCATCGTCGGCATGGGAACACCGATCTCACTGACCTACGGCGCGGAGGCGGCGATCACCTCGATCGCCGCGGTGCTGATCGGCGGTTTCGGACCGGTGGCGCTGGCCGCGAGCAATATCGTCAATCAGCTCGCCTATATCGTCTACCAGGTCAATATCGGGCTGTCCCAGGGCTCCTCGATCCTGGTGAGCCGTACCGTCGCCCAGGGTGACCGCACCGAGGTGGCTGCCGTCGCCCGGCGCACGGTCACGCTGGGCGCCGGCTTCATGACCGCGGTCGGGCTGGTGTACATCCTGGTGCCGGACCTCGTGCTGCGGCCGTTTCTCGGGTCACACCACGACGATGCCGCGGTGATCGGGGCGGCAGGGACACTGCTGTGGTTCGCGATCGTCCAGCAGTACTGCAAGGGTTCGCAGAACCTGTGTATCGGTTTGCTGCGTGGTATCGGGAACACCAAGGCCGGTATGCAGAGCACCCTCATCGGGTACTTCACGATCGGGGTGCCTGCCATGGGATTGTTCGCCTTCGCCCTCGGCTGGGATGCACCCGGTGTGTGGCTCGGGCTCTGCGTCGGCTTCGGCGCCACCGCGGCCCTGGTCTGGCGCCGATTCCTGCGCGGGCTGCGGGACGGCGACCGCGACGGCCGGCTGGTGGGTCAGCGGCCCGGATGACGAAGCGCGCGGGCGGCGCCGTGCCGGGGCCGCCCGCGGGCACAGCGTCCACCGGCCACCGGCGGCGGGGAACGAATGATCCCCTGCACCGGGCCCGGACATCGAGCCGCCGCTACCGCTTGTTCAGCTGACCGGCGTCGACGGGGACGACGGTGCCCGTGATGTAGCGCGCCTCGTCGGAGACGAGCCAGGCAATGGCGTTGGAGACGTCCAGCGGCTCCACCAAATCGACCGGCATGGCATTCGACAGTGCCCGCGCCAGTTCCGGCGCGCGCTCCATGATCGCCTGCAGATCGCCGTCGGCCGCCATCGGCGTACGCACCGCCGTCGGCGCGACACTGTTGACCCGGATATGATGCGGGGCGAGGAAATTCGCCCAGGATCGCATGAGCCCGACCACACCATGTTTGGCGGCGGTGTAGCCCAGGAAGCCCGCTGTCGGGATGCCGACACCCATGAGGCCGCCGGTGGAACTGGTCAGCACGATCGACCCGCCCTGCGCTCGTTCCAGCATCGACGGGATCGCCACGCGGCCGGTGTTCCAGACACCCTTCAGGTTGACGCCGATCACCTCGTCCCATTCGTCGTCCTCGGCCGCGACCGCGCCGCCCGCCCCGATACCGGCATTGGCCAGCACGATGCCGGCCGGGCCCAATTCCGAAACACCCTCTTCGAAGGCCTGTTTCAGCGCGGCGAAGTCACGCACGTCGGCCTTGCGGGCCACGATTCGCCGCCCCAGTTTCTCGACCTCACGCACGGTCTCGTCGAGTTCTTCGGTGGTGCCCATCGGATAGCGAACCGTAGCCAGCTGTTCGCAGATATCGACCGCGATCACATCGGCGCCCTCCTGTGCCAGCCGGATGGCGTGACTGCGGCCCTGGCCGCGGGCGGCGCCGGTGATGAAGGCGACCTTGCCCTCGAGCTTTCCCATTGTTTCTCCTCGGGAACGAGCGGGTATGCGTTGGCGGCCCCGGGGCCGCCAACCAGTGCGCTGACCGGCGCGGTGCCGGTCAGCCGACGGTGAGCGGCAAGGTCTCCCAGCCGCGCATGGTGGAGGTCGAGGAAAGCTCCGGCGCGTCCGGATCGATCTGCCAGGACGGGAACCGGAGCAGGAACTCCTCGAGCGCCACCCGGGCCTCCAACCGCGCCAGTGCCGCGCCCAGGCAGAAGTGGGTTCCGAAACCGAACGTCCGCAGATTGCTCATCCGGCGGTGGATATCGAAGCGGTCGGGGTCCGCCCAGCGGTTCTCGTCGCGATTCGCCGACGCGACCAACAGCATCATCGCGCTGCCCGCGGGCACGGTGTGGCCGTACAGTTCGATATCGGTGGTGACATACCGGGCGAGGGCGTGACCGGTGGGTTCGTAGCGCAGGGTCTCCTCGATCGCGTTCGGGATCAGACGCGGGTCGTCGGCCAGCTCCGCGCGCTGCCCGGGGTTGCGGGCCAGCAACCAGCCCAGCCAGCCGATCAGCCGGGCAGTGGTCTCGTTACCGGCTCCCGCGACCACCGAGACGTAGGTCAGGATCTCCTCGCGGGTCAGCGTGCGCGTCACGCCACGGGTATCGACGAATTCCGCGCGCATCAATTCCGTCATCAGATCGTCGGAGGGATGCTCGGCACGCCAGTCGATGTACTCCGCGAAGAAACCGGCGTTCGGGATGGCCCGATCCGAGATCTGCATCTGCTGTCCCGGTTCGGTGCGCAGATTCGCGTCCGCGCGGTCCCGGACCGCCTGCTGATCGGCCTCCGGGATCCCCAGCAGCATCCCGATCACCCGCATCGGCACCTCGTTCGCGAAGGCGGTCATGAGGTCGAATTCGTGCGCACCGGTCAGCCGGTCGAGCGCACGGGTGCACAAAGCCCGGATCTGCGGTTCGAGCGCGAGTACCCGGCGCGGCGTGAAAACCCGGGCGAGCAGCGCCCGGTGGATGTCGTGGGCCGGTGGATCCTCCATCAGCAGAGTGCCCGGCGGGATCTCCACGCCCGATTTGATGATCTCGAGGATCGGGCCGCGAGCCGAGGAGAACGTCTGCCAGTCGAGCAGGGCGCGGTCGATATCGTCGTACCTGGTCAGGGCGTAGAAGTCGTGCCGATCGTTGTAGTACAGCGGCGATTCCGCACGCATCCGCCGGTAGACGGGGTAGGGGTCGCGTGCGATCCCACGGTCGAAGGGGTCCCAGTAGATCGGGTCTTCCTGAGGCACCGGCGAACTCCTTCGATCGCGTCATGCGGTACGCGGCGGGACAGCGTGATGCGCGTGGGCACTTCCGACCGGCACCACACCCCGATGAATCGCCGCTCTCTTCTACAGGAAGCCAGATTATCCCTTCAGGAGTCTCCGTATGCGCAAATCGGTAATTCTGTTCTCCTGCTGCCAGATGCCGCACCTCTCGTGACCAGGCCGTGTGGTCGGGCCGGTTTTCGGGCCGCACGCTCCCGGCCCCTCAGCGGGCACGGATCCGCAGCCCCGGCCCACTGATTCCCGGTCCGTTGAATATGCGCCGTGCAGGCAACCCCACGAACCTCGGCGGCAGGGGCGGCCGCGTGGTATCCGGCCCGCACCTCCGGATGCGGTCCGGAACCCGCCCTCAGACGCAGGGAGCGGCGCCCGCGGAACCGTCCACGCTCAGCCCCGGGCGGGTCTCCGGAACCGGATCCCACCGCCCGCCCGCGCCCGTGTAGTTCCAGGCCGGTCCGTGCGTGACCAGTGCGCGGACGGCCCCGAGCAGGCGGTCGATTTGGGTCTCGGTGGTCCCCAGCCCGATACTGGCACGCAGGCCCGCCTCGATACCGAACCGGGCCAGCAGCGGGTGGGCGCAGAACCGGCCGTCGCGAACCCCGATCGCATGCTCGGCGGACAGGTAGGCGGCGACCCGGCCGGGTTCGTATCCGTCCACCGTGAAGGCCACGATGCCGACGCAGTCGGCGGTATCCGGCCAGATCCGCAGGCAGCGGATGCCCGGTATATCGGCAAGGCCGGCCCGTAACCGTTCGGTGAGAACTCGCTCACGGGCTTGGGCCGGGGCGCTCGATTCGGTCAGTGCGTCGCAGGCGGCGGCCAGCGCCGCGGCACCCAGGACGTTCGGCGATCCGGCCTCGTGCCGGTGCGGCGCGGCCGCCCAACTCGTATCGTCCGGGGTGACCTCGGTGACCGCACCGCCACCGGCCAGATACGGCGGCGCCGCGTCGAGCCAGTCGCGCCGGCCGACCAGCACTCCCGCGCCGAACGGTGCGTACAGTTTGTGCCCGGACAACGCCAGATAGTCGATACCGGTGGCCCGCAGATCGATTCGCCGATGCGGCGCCAATTGCGCGGCGTCCACCAGGATCCGCGCCCCGCACTGATGGGCCAGTTCGGCGAGCCGCTCCAGCGGCAGCACCTCACCGGTCACATTCGACGCGCCGGTCACCGCCAGCAGCGCCGCGGGTTTCGCACACAACTCGGCGGCCAGCCGGCACACTGTCTCGTCCAGCGTATCCGCCGCACACACGACCCGGCGGCCGTGACGCTGCCACGGCAGGAAGTTCGCGTGATGTTCGATATCGAGCACCACGGTATCGCCGGGTACGCAGCCGGCGAGCAGGTTCAGCGCGTCGGTGGTGTTGCGGGTGAACACCACGACCTGATCGGTATCGCAACCCAGGAACCGGCCCACCGTGTCCCGCGCGGCCTCGTAGCAGCGCGTGGATATCCGGGAGGCGTAGCCGGCTCCACGATGGACACTCGCGTAGTAGGGCAGCAGTTCGTCGACGCGTGCGGCGACCCCGGCCAGTGCCGGCGCACTGGCGGCGTAGTCGAAATTGGCGTAGTCGAGGGTGCCGCCCTGCACCAGGGGCACCCGGAGGTCGTCGCCGGTCACCCGGGCGGGGGCACAGGTGGGGTCGAGTACAGCGGTCATCACGCAATCCCTTCGGTGGAGGGACTCCGGATCTGTCGGAGAACGGAGTCCGCGCTTGCCGCGCTCGGTCGAGCCGCGGCCCGGTCGTCACCCGGGGCACCCCACCGCGGAGGAGGGTTGCCGGCCAGCAAACCGGGGTTTGACGCTGGCACTCATGACCTGATCCGAGACCTTTGCAGACAACTCGTCCGCTTGTCAACCGCGCCCCACCGGCCGGGGATACAGACACCGCGCCGGTGGGCCGCCCGCGATCACGACGGTGACCCACCGGCCCGCGGGATGCTCAGGACCCGTAGAACGGATCACCCTCCACCGATTCCGACCGGCGCCCGTCCACGCCTTCGGGTACCTCACCCTCGAGTGTCACCCGGTAGAGCACCCGGTCGTGACCGAGGTGCCCGGCGTCCGGAATCGCCAGGTGCGCGGTGGCCCGGTTGTCCCAGAACGCCACACTGCCGGGCTGCCAGCGGAACCGGACCGTGTACTCGGTGCGGGTGGCCTCCTCCCACAGCGCGTCGAGCAGATGGGCGCTCAACCGGGGACCCAGATGGCGGATGTTCCTGGCGTGCCGGGTGAATCCCGGGCTCACGAACAGTGCCCGCTCCCCCGTTTCCGGATGCACCCGCACGACCGGATGGAAGGTCCGCAGCGGTGTGCGGGCAACGGCCCGCGCCCGGTTGCTGCCGGCACTCGCCCGATTGTCGAAAGTGTGCTCGGCGTCGAGGGTATCGACGAAGGCACGCAATTCGGCGGGCAGATTCTCATAGGCGGCAACGAGATTGGTCCATGCGGTATCACCGCCGTAAGGAGGCAGGAATTCGGCCCGCAGAATAGAGAAAGCGGGTGGGTTCACCAACGCGGTGACATCGGTATGCCAACTGCTGTCGTAGGAGGTGCGTTTCCGGCCGTACTGCGCGCTGTAACGGCGGCTGTCGATGGGCAGGATTTCCGGGAATCCCTCGGGCGGGCTCTCTTCGTATGGGTGTGCCGGAGTCACCTTGCCGAATCGGCGGGCGAAAGCGATCTGTGCCGCGTGCCCGATGGTCTGATCGCGGAAGAACACCACCTTCCATCGCAGTAGTGCCCGCCTGATCTCGGAGATCACCTCGTCGGAGAGATCCTCCGCGAGGTCGACCCCGGTGATCTCGGCCCCGGTGTAGCCCGATTGGGGCGAAACCGTGATCACCGATCGCGGGGAAATGGTTTCGGTCGCAGAAATCGTCATCGGGAAGCCACCGCCTGTTCGCGCCGGAAAGGATTGTGCCACCACGCTAGGCCCGCGGGCGGATCGGAAGGCCCGTTGCGATCGGAGCGATTGTTTCTCTCTGATCCATGCTGCCCGCCTCCGCGTTTCGAATCATGGTGATCGAGTTGGTAGCCGCGAAAAGAATGGCGGCGCAACATTTCTTCGTGCGGCCGTGAGCGGCCGAAGGTCACCCGCCGCCGACCCCAGGAATATGCCGATGAGCGCCGAATTTCTCTGGTACATCCCGAATCAGGCCCGGCCCGGGCATCGCGGCGAACCGGTGACCGACGATCACAACAGCGTCGACACGCTCACCACTCATGCGAAAGCGCTCGAACAGCACGGGTGGACGGGCGCGCTGATCGGCACCGGCTGGGGCCGGCCCGACACGTTCACGGTCGCGACCGCCCTCGCCGCCCGGACCACAACCTTCGAGCCGCTCATCGCGGTGCGTCCCGGATATTGGCGCCCGGCGCATTTCGCATCCGCGGCGGCAAGTCTCGATCACCTCACCGGCGGCCGGGTCCGCGTCAACATCGTCTCCGGTAAGGACGATCTCGCGGCCTACGGCGAAGCGGAGGAGGATCAGGCCGGCCGTTACGCCCGCACCCGCGAGTTCATGCAGGTGGTGCGCAGGCTGTGGACGGAGGAGAACGTCACCCACCGCGGCACCCACTACCGGGTCACCGATTCCACGGTCGAACCGCGAATCGCCGCGCGACCCGGCCGGCCGCATCCGCTGCTGTATTTCGGGGGTGCCTCGCCGGCCGCCGAGAGGGTCGCCGCCGCCGAGGCCGATGTGCAACTGTTCTGGGGCGAACCCCTGGCCGGAGTCGGTGAGCGGATCGACCGGCTGCGCGTACTGAGCGACGAACTGGGACGTGCGCACCCGCCGCTGCGATTCGGCCTGCGGATCACCACATTCGTCCGCGACACCACCGAACAGGCCTGGGCCGACGCCGAGGCGAAGGTGGCCGCGATGGCCGCGGCGGCCGGAGCGGCGCCCCGCCGCCACACCGCGGTGGGTCAGCAGCGGCTGCTCGACCTGGCGGCCCGCGGCGACGTACTCGACGACAACCTCTACACCGCGCCCGGCCGGGTCGGCGGCGGTGGCGCGGCCACCACCTGGCTGGTGGGTTCCGCCGAGGATGTCGCGAAATCGCTTCGCCGCTACCAGGATCTCGGCATCACCCATTTCGTCCTGTCCGACACCCCGTATCTGCGGGAGATCAGGCGGCAGGGCACCCGGCTCCTGCCGCTGCTGCGCGGCTGAGCCGGGTGCGCGGCCGGATCAGAGATTCAGCCCGGTGCCGTGGATTCCGTGCTCGTCGATGAGGGCGAGCTCGTCATCGGTCAGGTCCGGGAAATCCACCGCGGCGATATTGTGGTCGAGTTGCGCGGTGCTGCTGGCCCCGATCAGCGCCGAGGTGACCTCCGGCCGCCGCAGCACCCACTGGAGGGCGAGCTGGGCCAGCGACTGACCTCGGGCAGCCGCGAGTTTCGCGAGCTCGGAGGTCCGCGCCCGGTAGGTCTCGTCGATGACATCCGGTGAGAGGAACGTGCTGTTCTGTGCCCGGGCACCGGCGGGGATTCCGTCGAGGTACTTATCGGTGAGCAGGCCCTGGGCCAGCGGGGAGTACACGATGACCCCGAACCCGTCCTGGTCCGCGGTCTCCAGCAGACCGTTGCGTTCGGGCCGCCGGTCGTAGATCGAGTACCGGGCCTGGTGGATGAGCAGCGGCACACCGGCCGCGCGCAGCAGTTCGGCGGCCGCGTGCGCACGCTCGGGCAGATAGTTGGAGATACCGATATAGAGCGCCTTACCCTGCTGCACGGCCGAAACCAGCGCACCCACGGTTTCCTCGAGGGGCGTACCGGAATCCGGGCTGTGGTGGTAAAAGATATCGACGTAGTCGGTGCCCAGATCGCGCAGGCTGTGGTCGAGCGAGGTGAGCAGCGATTTACGCGATCCGCCCCGCAGGTAGGGGCTCGGCCCGATCGGATTTCCGGCCTTGGTCGACAGGATGAGTTCGTCGCGGTAGCGGGCGAGATCGGTGCCCAGGACCCGCCCGAAGTTCTGCTGGGCGGCGCGATGCGGCGGGCCGTAGCGGTCGGCATTGTCGAAATGGGTGATACCGAGATCGAAAGCGCGCAGGATGATCTCACGCTGGGTGGCGGGGGAATAGTCGGTGCCGAATTTCTGCCACAGGCCGAACGAGAAGGCGGGGAGGTCGAGACCGGAATTCCCGGTACGCCGGTACGAAATTCTCTCGTAGCGGCTACCGGCGGCGGTATAGGACAGGTCATGGGGTCCGTAGCTCATCGGACCAGTCGAACACCGCCGGGCGCCGGGATCGATGGGTGTGCTCAGCCTGATCGAAACCGGTCAGCGGAGCGGGAAGCCCCGGGCGGCCAGCGATTCGCGGAGCCGGTCGCGGCCCTTCAGCGATTCCGCCGACGCCAGCCGGGCCAGCACCCGCTCCGACCACGAGTGCGCGAGGTCCTGTTCGGCGTAGAACTGCGCGATGCGGTGTTCGTATTCGCTCAGTTGTTCGCGCTGCCCGGCCGCGGAATATGTCTCCTCGTGCAGTACCGCGGCCTGCGGCAGGCGCGGTTTCACGCGCGCGCCTTCGGCCGGATCCGGGCGGCCGACCACCAGGCCCACCACCGCGAACACACCCTCGGGCAATTCCAGTTCGGCCGCCACCTGTTCCGGATTGTTGCGGATGGCACCGATGTACACGGTGCCCAGTCCCAGGGATTCGGCCGCCACCACCGCGTTCTGGGCGGCCAGCGCCGCATCCAGGAACGCGACATAGCTCGATTCGAGGTAGTCCGCACCCTCCAGCGGGGCACCGCGGTCGGCGGCCAGACCGCGCAACCGGGCGAGGTCGGCGGTCCACACCAGCAGCAGCGGCGCCTGCCGGATCTGCTCCTGGTCGCCGGCCAGGGCGGCGATCCGGGTCTTGCGCTGCGGATCACGCACCGCCACCACACTCCACACCTGGAGATTCGAGGAGGTGGGCGCCGATTGGGCCGCCGAAACGAGCAACTCCAGCACACCGTCGGGCAGCGGCCCGGGCAGATAACGCCGCACGGATCGGTGCTCGTGCAGCACCTGCAGCACCTGGTTCCATTCGGCGGGGGCGGCAGGGGCGGGATCGCGGTAGCGCTCGGCCACCACCAGGTCCGGAGACGGCGCGGTCTGGGTCATGGGGTCATCGTCGCGCGCGCAGGCGGGCCGGTCAGCCATTGCCCGCACCTCGAGTCCAAACCCGCGCCGTTCCCGCTGCTACCAGCCACCCACGTGGACGATCCGGTCCAGGTCTTTGCGAGGTGCGGGTTTGAAATCCGTACCGAGGGTGTACGCGACCGGGATCAGCGCACCCTGGGAGACCTTCTCGTACGGAATCCCCAGCACGTCGGCGGCCTCCCGCTCGTACTGCAGATGCAGTGTGGTCCAGGTGGTTCCGAGTCCACGCGAACGCGCCGCCAGGCAGAAGCTCCACACCGCCGGAAACAGCGAGGACCAGTACGACGCGCTCCGGACACTGGAGGCCTCGTCGACCCGGCCCTCTTGGCACGGAATCAGCAGCGTGGGCACCTCACCCATCTTCTCCGCCAGATACGTCGCCGAACCGGCGATCCGCTGCCGGGTGGCATCGGCGGCGGTGTTCCCACCGGCCTGATTACCCGGGAAACTCGCGGATGCCGCGTACTGCTCGAACGCCCGCCGGTACAGCTCGCCCAGTTCCCGGCGCTGCCCGGCATCGGTGACGACGACCCAGTGCCAGCCCTGGCTGTTCGAGCCGCTGGGCGCCTGGACCGCCAGCTCGAGGCATTCGCGCACGAGCTCGAGCGGAACCTCCCGGTCGAGGTCGAGGCGTTTGCGGACGGCGCGGGTGGTGGACAGCAGCTCGTCGGTCGACAATTCCAGCTCTATCGGCACATCGGCCCTTTCGGCGGTTGAGAACGGGTGGATCGGGCCGGTGCGCCCGGCCCGATCCACAGGCTAGGCGACGCCGGGCACCTCACCTCCCGCCCGCATCCCCCGAGGGCGTCAGCAGGCGGTCGACGAGGCGCCGGGCCAGCGCGACCCGGGCCTCGTCCCCCAGCTGATGAGCGGTGTTCGCGGCGCCGACCACGGCGTCGAGTTCGAAGGCGAACTCGACGGCGTCGCGGCCGGACCACGCGCCGCCCTCCTGCGCCTTACCGATCTCGCCGGCCAGGAAGCGCAGCCAGTCGTCGTGGTCGGCGGCGACGGCGTCACGCACCGCGCCGGGTCTGCTCTCGAATTCGGCCAGTACCGCGGTGCGGAAGCAACCGCCCGGGAACGGGGGCTCGGTGATGTAGGTGAGCCAGCGGTCGATCAGGGCGCGTAGCCGGGGCAGGCCGCGCGGTTCCCGCAGACTCGGGGTGACGACCCGGTCGAGAAAAACCTGCCGCCCGGCCCCGACCGCCGCCAGTTGCAGCGCCTCCTTGGTCTTGAACAGTGTGGCGATACCGCTCTTGCTGATCCCCAGATCGATGGCGAGGCGGCCGATACTCACGCCGTTGAGGCCCTCGACCGATGCCACATCCGCCGCGTGGCGGGCGATCGCCGCGCGGGACCGTGCCCCCTTGGCGAGGCGCTGATCGCCGGTCGTCTCCACCATGCCCACCATTCTGGCATTCCGGTGTTGTGAATACGAACGATCGGTCGTATTTTTGTTTACGAACGTTCGTACTTCTTGTTTCCGAGCAGACAGCCGACCGGAGAAAGCCATGACCGACCACCTCATCCGCACCGAACTCGACGACCCCCTGCTGATCTCCCCCGCCACCGCTCGCGAGCTGCTGGCCGCGGCCCCCTGGCGCCGGTACGCGGTGCTCGGGGACTCCATCGCCCAGGGCATCGGCGACCCCAGCCCCGGCTACCGGGAGACCGGCTGGGCGCAGCGCGTCGCAGAAGCGCTCGCGGACACCGGGCCCGGGGTGGAATACCTGAACACCGGCCGGATCGGCGCCACCTCCGGCCAGGTGATCGAGGAACAACTGGCCCGGGTGCTGGAATTCGGCCCGGATCTCGTCCACGTGTCGTGCGGCGGTAACGATCTGTTCGGGCCGGGCGGCGACGCCGGAAGGCTCCGCGAGAATCTCGAGACCGTCTTCGCGGCTCTCGCGGGTATCGGTGCCCAGCTCTGCACCTTCACCGTCGCCGATGTCTGGGATGCCGAGAGGATGGCACCCATGCGGCCGATGCGGGACCGGATGGCCGAACTCAACACGATCGTCCGGGAACTCGCACAGCGCTACGACGCCGTTACCGTGGACTTCTGGGATCATCCCGTGCGGCACCGGCCGGATCTGATGAGCGCCGATCTCATTCATTTCACGACCAGCGGCCACGCGGTGGTCGCGACCGAGATGATCCGCGCCCTGTCCCGGCGGATCGCGGTCGGCAGCCGAACATCCTGACACCCGCTGGCGCGCCGTCGATACATCGGGCCCGACCGGTTTCCCGCCCGCCACTGCCGGCGGCGGCAGTAGACTCGGAGGCGATACTGCGCGTTCCGTCGCCCGGGCGATGGTGGAGGCACCTGAACCCGGGGATTCCGTAGCGGGGGCCGGATCTACCCGGGACAGTCACTCATGGCACTCCGAACAGACGAGATCGCCGACCGCATCTACCGGTTCTCCACCTTCGTTCCCGAGGTGGGCCCCAGCGGATTCACCTTCAACCAATTCTTCGTCGACGCCGAGGAACCGTTGCTGTTCCACACCGGGATGCGGGCACTGTTCCCGGACGTCTCCGCGGCGATCGCGCGTATCCGGCCGGTCGAGCAGCTGCGCTGGATCACCTTCGGGCATGTGGAGGCCGACGAATGCGGGGCGATGAACCTCTTCCTGGCGGCCGCGCCACACGCCGTGGTGGCGCACGGCGTACTGGGATGCGAGGTCTCACTCGACGATCTGGCCGACCGGCCGCCGCGCCGGCTGGCCGATAACGAGGTCATGGATCTGGGCGGACACCGGATCCAGCACATCGATACGCCGCACGCACCGCACAACTGGGAATCGCGGGTGCTCTACGAGCAGACCACCGGGGTGCTGTTCTGCGGTGACCTGATGACGCAGCTCGGCGACGGGCCGGCGCTGACCGGGACGGATCTCGTCGAACCGGCGGCGCGGGCCGAGGACGTGTTCCACGCGACCTCCCTGGGCCCCGCGGTTCCCGCGGCGCTGCATCGACTCGCCGAATTGCGCCCGGCCACGCTCGCCGTGATGCATGGGTCCGGTTTCACCGGCGACGCGGCCAGGGCATTGCGTGATCTCGCAACGGTTTACGAACAGCGGATGTGATCACGGGACCCGCGCGCGGCCGCGGCCGGGATCCGGCCCGTACAGTCCGGTACCGGGCAGTGGGCCGCCCGCGGGACCGAGGCGAGGAGAACAGATGAACGCGCACACCCCCGAGGATCGTGTCCGGAACCGGTGGGAGGAACTCACCGCCGCCGACCCGGCTCATTCGGAGTGGTACGTGCAGCGGTTCCGGACCCTGGCCGCGGAGGGGCAGGATATTTTCGGTGAGGCACGGCTCATCGACGCGATGCTGGGCCGGCGCGGGCGGGTCCTCGACGCCGGTTGCGGACCGGGACGATTGGGCGGACATCTGCACAATGCGGGTCATTCGGTGGTCGGTGTCGACCTCGATCCGATACTCATCGCCGCCGCCGAAGCCGATTACCCGGGCCCGGATTGGCTCGTGGGCGATCTCGCCGAGCTCGATCTGCGCGCCCGCGGTATCGAGGCCGATTTCGATGTGATCGTCTGCGCGGGCAATGTGATGACCTTCCTGGCGCCGCCGACCCGGGGGGCGGTCCTGGCCGGATTCGTTCGTCATCTGGCACCGGGCGGGCGGGTGGTCACCGGTTTCGGCGCGGGTCGCGGCTACGAATTCGACGAGTTCCGGGCCGACGCCGCCGCCGCGGGACTCACCACGGATCTGCTGCTGTCCACCTGGGACCTGCGTCCCTTCTCCGAGACCTCGGATTTCCTGGTAGCGGTGTTCTCCCCCGAGTCGCCGAACACCTAGGGCGAACCGTTCCCGCGCCTGGGATCGGGTGCCGAAACCACGTGACGGCCACGGAGACGACACAAAGAAACTACGAGCTCATTTCCCGGATCCACGCAGACCTCCCGTAATACTTGTCGCGTGCAGATTCCGACGATCGATCGAAATCTAGTCGTACTCACCATTGGGGCACTACTACTCGGCAGCCTCACCGTGCTGTCCGGGCCCGGTGTGTCCCCGGCCGCCGCGGCCCCCGTATACCCGGCGCCCGACCCCGACCCCTTTTATGCGGCACCGGCCGATATCTCGGATAAATCTCCGGGCGAAATACTCGACACCCGGGTGATGCCGCCGCTGCCGATATTTCCCGGCACCACCGTGACCCTGGTGAAATTCCGGTCGAACAATTCCCGGGGCCTGCCGATCGCGGCCACCACCACGGTGCTCACCCCGCAGTGGCGCGGCCCGGACGGACCGCTGCTGTCCTATCAGCACATCATCAACGGCCTCGGCACCCACTGCGCGGTCTCCCGCGTTCTCTACACCCCCGACCCGACGCTGCAGATCCGCGAGGCGCCCGCGCTGAACGCGGCGCTGGCCCGCGGCTGGAGTGTGGCATTACCCGACCATCTGGGCCCGACCTTCGCCTACGGCGCCGCGCGGCTGGGCGGTCAGATCACCCTCGACGGTATCCGCGCGGCCCGGGCAGCGGGGCTCGGACTGCAGAACAGCCGGGTCGCCATGGCCGGATATTCCGGCGGCGGGATGGCGACGGCGTGGGCCGCCGCGCTCGCCCCGCGCTACGCCCCCGATCTCGATATCGCCGGCGCCGCGACCGGCGGTGTGCCGATGAATCTGGTGCGCATGCTCGAGGCGGTGAATACCGGCCCGCATCCGGCGTTCGGTTTGGTGATGGCCGCCGGAATCGGCCTGGAACGCGAATATCCCGACCGTTTCCCGATCAGCGAATCCATGAATGTACGCGGACTCAACGCTCGCAATACCGTTGCCAACGGCTGCACGAACGAGATACTGGCCGCCGGAGCGGGCCGAAGTATCGTGGAATACGCGAGCAGTATGTCGATGGTGACCGATCCGGAAGCCCGCGCCGTCGTCGAGGAGAACAGCCTGGAGTTGTTCGACGGAATACCGAATATGCCCATCATCGAATGGCATTCGGCCTCCGATCCATTGATTCCGGTGGATTCCATCGAGCGGACCAACCGCCGTTACTGCGCGGCCGGAGTTCCGGTTCAGGCCCAGAACACACTCTCCCCGGAACATCTGTCCGCGGCCGTACTCGGTGTCCCCCAGGTGCTGATGTGGCTGGAGGGCCGTTTCCGCGGTGACCCCGCGCCGTCCAACTGCTGAGCGACGGCGCGGGGACCACCCCCGCTGCTACCAGTCGACGTTGATCGGTCCCGGGCTCCACAGCCCGTCGCGGGTTTCTTGGCCGACCTCCGGAATTCCCGGACGCGCGGCGGTATCGAGCGGGGTCAGTCGCTGCAGCTGGCCCCAATCATGGCTCCAATCGTCCTTCAGATAGGTGGCCAGCGTCTGCGAGCGCAGCAACTGCCGGCTCCAGCCGAGCGGACCGCCACCGTCATGGCTCTGCCACAGGTTGGTGGCATTGGCCAGCGGGCGGTCGGGCAGGATGCGCCAGCCCGGCGCCTGGGCGATACCGTGCTCGTGGTCGAAGGGCCGCTGGCACGGGAACTGCAGGCCCACCGCCCAATCCAGCAGGACGGGGTTATCCGATCCGATCAGTTCGTTGACGGTGCGGGTCTGCGGAATCCGCGGTGGGGTCAGCGCCATCCACTGCTGCGGATCGAGTGTTTTGTCCTTGGCCACGATCCGCACCACATCGGCCTGATCCGGGATCTGGTCCAGCGGAACCCGCAGATTCCGCCACGACGGCGTGGGTCCGATATCGATCGGCATCACCGTTCCGAGCGACCGCGGGGTGGCCGCGGAACCCGCGACACCGTATTCGATATCCACCGGCTGCCCCGGCATCACCGAGCCGTCCTGGGTCACGGCACGGAACCGGCCCGCCGCCGTGAGCGCGAGGATGCCCTCCCGGTCGGCCGGTGCGGGCAGGCGGTACCAGCCGGTTGTCAGCTCGGCCGATTCCTGCTGCCCGGCGCTGCCCAGCACCGGCGTGGTGGGCGCGAGACCGAAGGGCAGCGCCTCGCCGCCGGTCTGGGTGCTGGTACCGGTGGCCGACGAATCCTTCAGCGCGGCGGCGATACTGTCGTCCTCGTCATCGGAGCCCTCCTTGTCGTCGTCGGAGGTGACATTGCCGACCCCGCCGGGCACGAACCCGGTGGCGTCGGCGGCGAAGGTATCGGCCGCGGTGCCGGCCAGCGGCGCGAGCATGGAGGCATTCGGGTCGGTTTCGACCAGGACGTCCTGCGCCAGGCCACACGGTTTGCCGAGGACGGCGTCGACATTGGAGCGGGCCAGCGAGAACGCCGGATACTGGGTGGCCGCCGCAGTGGCGAACGACCCCACCTGGAAGATCACGATCAACGCCGCGGCGACGGTCAGCGGTGGAATCTTGATCAGCCGCCAGGACCGCGCCGATACGCGGTGCGGTATCCCCGGCTCCGGCGCCCGCACATGCCACCAGGCGGCGAGCGCCAGGCACAGCACGGAAACGGTCAGGAAGATCTGGCTCAGCCCCACCCCGCCGATCGACGGCGGGGTGTTCCACCACGGAATTCCGTGGCCGGACGCGTAGAACCATTTGTTGACACCGGTGAAGATCTGCGCCAGGGCGATCGCGACGATAGCGGCGAACAGCGCCCGGTAGCGCGGGGCGCGCATCACCTTCGGTCCCACGGCCACCGCGGTCACCACCGCGACAGCACCGGCCAGTCCCGCGAAGACACCGTTGTGATGGGTGAACTTGGTGGGGACGGTCGCCATCAGCAGCATGGCCCCGAAGGTGATGCCCAGCAGGCGCTTCGCCGGGCCCGAGGCCACGAACGGCATCCGGCCGCCCTTGCGCAGGATCACGAAAGCGCACACCAGCAGGCCGAGCCACATCGCGACCACACCGAACCGGCGGCCGATCGAACCGTCGGCGGTGGGCGTGAACAGCCGCTGGTAGGCGAGGTAGTCGTCGTACCACGGCACCGCCGGCCCGACCGCGTTGTGTACCCGTGTCATCTCGAACAGCGCCGAGAGCGGCTGGACGCCGAACGCGAAGACGAGCACCACGGTGCCCGCCGCGGCCAGCGGAGCGAGCAGCGCACCGTAGACCGGGAGCCGGACGGTCCAGAAATTCGCCCTGCCCCGGGACCCGGTGCCGGATATCTCCTCCGACCGCCGGACCCCGAACCGGACGACCGACCGCGCGCCCGCAAGCAGCGGCGCCACACAGATCACTCCCGACGGCGCCGCGGTCAGGCTGAAGGCCGCTATCAGGATCGCGACCGCATACGGCAGCAACCGTTCGGTCGCGATCGCGCGTTCCACGAAACACCAGGTCAGCAGCACGGCGACCGCGATGATCGGTTCCGGCCGCAACCCGTTGTTGTAGGGCAGCCAGATGGCGAGGAAGCCCAGGGCGCCCGTTGCCACCACCACCCTGTCGTGGCGCAGCCGGATACCGAGCCGGGGTATTACTTCCCGGCTCAATGCCAGCCAGGTGAGCACGGCCGCCAGGAGGGTGGGCAGCCGCATCCAGGGGCTGGCGGTGCTGAGCTCGGTCATATGGGCGATCACGTCGTAGGGCGGCGTGCCGACCGGGTTCTCCGGGACTCCGAAGAACCGGAAGTAGTTGGCCATATAACCGGAGACCAGCGAGGTGCGGGCCATCCCGAACTGATAGCCGTCGTCGGAGGTGGTCGAACCGATGAAATGCCACAGCACCAGGGTCCCCAGCACCAGGCCGTCGATCACCGAGAAGGTGCGCCAGCGCTGCGGTAGCAGGCAGCGCAGCCCACCGCGGCCGGACCGGTCCAGCCGGTACAGCGCACCGAGCGAGACCAGGGCAAGCACCACCGCCAGTACGGTCGCGGCGCGTTTCAGCAGCGTCGGCTCCACCGAGAAGCGGCTGTCGACCTCCACGCTCACCGAGGCGCCCCCGGAACTGGGCAGATCGCTGAACACCCCGACCACCTGCGGCCGGAAGTCACCGCCCAGGAAAACCGGCTCGATATCGGTACCGGTGAGTTCGGCGGTGGTCGAGGTGTTGTCGGAGTGCACGGTGAGGGCCGCGTCACCGAGCGCGGCCACCGGCACACTGAACACCGACTGACTGCGCAGCACCACTTCGAGCCGCGCGGGCTCCCGGCCCGGACCCGGCTGCACGCGGGCCACGAACCCGTACTTCTCCAGATCGGGTGCGCGCGCGGGCATGGTCGCCACGGCCTGGCCGCCGCGTTCGGCCAGCGACTGCAGCGCCGTCCCGGGGACGGTGGCGTCGAAGGTTCGCGGTGCGTACGACATCAGCGGCGCGCTGATACTGCGGGTCGAACCCTCCTGCGGCCAGATGAGCGTGGTCTTGTCGACGTGCACCGGCAGCAGCGGTACGGCAACGGCCAGCAGTGTCGCGAACAGGCCGCTGATCAGGGCCACCCACCCCGCCCATCGCCCGGGTAGGGGCCTCCCGGCCCGAGGTTGCTCGCCCGCGGGCGCCTCGTCCGCTCTCACCATCGTGTCCGTCACGGGGGGCGATCGTATCGTGACGGATTTGTAACGGGAGAATTCGGGCGCGATATTCACGGTCCAGCCGGGTCGGCGATTACTTCCGCGACCTCTCTACCTGGGTAGATACCCAATACGCCTATTTCATGATCGCACCGCGCCGCGCGAATCCGTCGAACACCGGTCTCGCTATCCGATATCCGCGGCCGAGCCGCGGGTATCGGACCGGCATAACCACCCGGCAATTCTTCACATCGCCGCAAAGGGCCAGCAAATACCGCATGATTCCGATCGACCGAGGCCCTCGGGCAATTATCCGGCGAATTTCGCACGAGTCGCGGTCGCCGACGTTTCGCGGGCAAGGGGCCTGATGCGAGACGGTATCGCCGCCCGATTCGCCTCCGGAACCATGAGACGCACGGCCCGCCGGCCGGCCGTACGGAAAGCAGCTCGTGGCGTAGCGGTTTCACGCATCCGGAACCGGCACCGGGCGAGCTCCGGCACGGACCCCACTGCCGATATACCGGCCATTCTCGACGAGGTGGATTGAAATCACGCACTGGTGGGTATTCTGATGCCTTCGCAATGCGAATGGTCGATATGTGGTGCATTGGTGATATGGCAGCTATTCGCAGAATGACGGAATCCGGCTATTACTCCTGTCCGGGCGGCCCACGCCTCGGACCCACCGATCGGAATCCGACCTGTGATATCGCCACCGAATCGGACAACCCCGACCCCACATACCGCAGGTCGATCATCTGCCCATCCCGATTCGCGCGTTACCCGCCGCCGCCGCGAAATCGGCCCACCGGCCGACCCACCATTCCCGGTCCGAGAACGAATCGGCGAGCGCCATTCCCGCACTCCGCCGTCACGCCCCGATCCAGGACGCGGCACGTCAGCGCCGGAAGATCGCGCGCAGCCGTGCGCGCAGCCGCGTGAGCCGCGACTCCGATCCCGCGGTCTCGGCGGTCTCCTCGGCCGCCGCCTGTGCGAACCGGGCGTGCAACTGTTCGCGGACCTGGTCCGGCGTGTAGGCGCGACGGCGCCGCTCGGCACGCACCACCACCACACCGGTGGCCACCACTCCGGCCGCACCCGCCATTCCCAGTACCTTCCACCACCTCATAACGCCTAGGCTACGTCCATGGCGGGTGCGGGCATCGATCTCGATCGGGCTGTCGAGATCACCAGAACGGGCGATATCTGGCTGTTCCGTGGGCATTCCACGGCCGACCGGATGATCCGGATGACGACGAACAGTCCGGTCAACCATGTCGGCATGTCGGTGGTGATCGACGATCTGCCGGCACTGATCTGGCATGCGGAACTCGGGCGATCGCTGCCGGATATGTGGTCGGGTACCGCGCACCGCGGCGCGCAGCTGCACAATCTGCGCGACGCGGTTCTGGTGTGGGCCAACCGATACGGTCAGCAGGCCTGGTTGCGCCAGCTCGATCCACCTGCCACCGCCGGGATGGAGGACGGCGCGCTGCGCACGATCGCCCGCCTCGACGGCACCCCCTTCCCATCCACCGCCACCCTCGCCGGACGCTGGTTCCGCGGCCGGATCCGGCTGCCGCGCCGCCGCTCCCGCCGTCCCGCGACGCGGGAGGTGGAAAACGCCTACTGCGCGGAGATCGTGGCGTCGACCTATCAGGCAATGGGGCTCCTCCCGCGGAACCGCGACCCCGACTGGTACGACCCGGGTCGTTTCTGGAGCGGGGACCGGTTGCGGCTCGTCGGCGGGCACACCCTGAGCGGCGAGATCGCGGTCCGCGTGCCGGCCGATTCCGGGACCTGACGCGGAGCCGGTGGCCCCACCGGTTCCGGCGCGGAAGTTCGGGGTCCGACACCGCCCGGCCCGCGTAAGTCGGGCTCGAACCACACGACGGACCGGAAATCGTCACGAGCAGACCGCGCAACTGCCCCGCGGACAGCGGAAAAGCCCAGTTCCGGGGCGGGAAATCCGGCGCCGGTAGAGCGTAACCGGACGTTTACGCACGGACCTTGCCGCGTAACCGGCTGCGGTCGCACCCTTCGGATATGCACCACTCCGCCGAATATCGCGAACGCCTCGATCCGGGCGAGGCGGCACGCGACCGTCCGATCTTTCGAGGCCAGGTCCGCCGACTGCTACCCACGTCGGGACAGCTGACGGCCCGCAGGCTGCGCGATCTGCTCCGGGCGGAACTGCGCTCCGGCGCGTTCGGCTCCGGCCGGCTGCCGGGCGAATCCGATCTCATGTCCCGGCACCGGGCCTCCCGCGATATCGTCCGGGCCGCGCTCGATCTGCTGCGCCGCGACGGCCTCGTCGAGCGCAGGCGCGGCCTCGGTACGGTGCCGATCCGGGAGGAGTACATCGTGGCCGGTTCGCCGCCACCCGCGGGCCGTTCGCTCGAACAACATCTGGCGCTCGGGCGGATCACGCCACGTCTGCTGCACTGGGCGTGGGTGCCCGCGCCGCCGGTGATCGCCGGACGGCTGACCGGCGTCGAGGCCGGTGCCGATTGTCTCTGTATCGAGTACGTACTGCTGCTCGACGATCGCCCGATCTCGGTGTTCACCAACTATCTGCGCGCCGCCGAGGCCAGCGGTGTGGACCAGTCCGCGTTCCGCGACGATTTCTACACCCTGCTGCACACCGGCGGCATCGATATCACCGGATGCGATGTCGGCGTCCAGGCCGGTGCCGCCGACGACTGCGCGGCCGCCCTGCTGCACGTCCTGCCCGGCGAACCCGTGCTGCTGGTCGAGCAGACGATCCGCGATCACACGGGCGCCGCCGTGGATTACGCGCTCGGCACCTGCCGGGGCGAAATCCAGCTCGCGATCGGCGGCATCCCCCGTATCGACGTCACTGCCGCGATACCGCGCCCCTGATCACTTGGGCACCCCCGACCTGCCGGGCCACCGCCCCGACTCCGGAGCGTCCCCGCAGCGCTTCCTCACCCAGAAGTACCGTCCGACCGCGAGAACGAGGACATCATGACCACCGCAGCACCCGCCACCACCCTGCCGACCCTCACCTCCGCCGCCCAGGCCCTGCGGCGTGGCGAGATCACCGCCACCGAACTCGTCGAACGAGCCCTCGCCACCGCCGACTCCGCCGACGCCGAGATCGGTGTGTATCTCACCCGATTCGACGACCATGCCCGGGCCGCCGCCGCCCGCGCCGACGAGAAAATCGCGGCGGGCCTGCCGCTGGGACCGCTCGAGGGCATCCCGCTGGGCGTCAAGGATATTCTCGCGCACTCGCGCGGTCCGACGACCGCGCAGAGCCTGGTGCTGGACCCGGCATGGGGCGCCGGGATCGGCGACTGCGCGGTGGTCCGCAGACTGGAACAGGCCGGCGCGATCGTCACCGGCAAGACCACCACGATGGAATTCGCCATCGGCGCGCCCGACCCGGACAAACCGTTCCCGGTGCCGCGCAACGCCTGGGACACCACACGCTGGGCCGGTGGATCCAGTTCGGGTTCGGGCAGCGGCGTCGCCGCCGGGATGTTCTGCGCCGCGATCGGCACCGACACCGCGGGCAGTATCCGCATCCCCGCGGCGTTCAACGGGATCACCGGCCTGAAACCGACCTTCGGCCGGGTGCCGAAATCCGGTGTGGTGCCCCTCGGTTACACGCTGGACCATATCGGCCCGATGGCCCGCAGCGCCGCCGACTGCGCGGTCGTGCTCGCCGCCCTCGCCGGATACGACGCCACCGACCCCTACAGCGCGACGGCGGCGATCGACGACTACCCCGGCGCGCTCACCGGTGACCTGCACGGTGTCACCATCGGCGTGGACGATCTGGACCGGTACGCCGGCGGCGGTATCGACCCGGCCCAACCGGCCCTGTTCACCGCGGCGGTGGACACGCTGCGGGCGGCCGGGGCGACCGTGGTCCCGGTCGAGCTGCCCATGTACCAGGAACTGACCGCGATCGATATCGTCGTCATGCTGGCCGAGGCACACGCCTACCACCGGGAGGACCTGCGCACCCGCTGGACCGACTACGGCCGTCCGACCCGCATCATCCTGGCCGGCGGAGCGGGCGTCGGCGGATCCGATTACGTCCAGGCACAGCGGGTCCGGCGGATCGCACAGCAGCGGATGACCGAACTGCTCGGCACCGTGGACCTGGTCGTCACCCCGACCGGTCATCTCGGCGCACCCGCGCTCGCGGAGATGGACCCGCTCGACCCGCTGGGTGTTCTCCCGTCCCTGCATACGCCGTACTGGAATCCGCTGGGCAATCCGACGCTGGCCGTCCCGATCGGACTGTCCGCCGCGGGCACCCCGCTGTCGATGTCGATCTCCGGCGCCCATTTCGCCGAGGCCGCGGTGCTGCGGGCCGGCGACGCCTTCCAGCGCCGCACCGACCATCACACCCGATACCCGGGCATCGCCCGCACAGGAGGAAACCGATGAGCACCGGCACCCCGCAGAGTTGGACCGACGATCCCGAGGAGGCGGCAGCGGTCGAGGCCATGTACCGGGTGGTGGCGGAGATGGCGCGTTCGCTGCACGCTTTCACCGGTGCGCGCTACGCCGATCCGAGCGGGGGCCACCGGGTGGGTCCGGTCGCACGGATCGAGCGGTGAGCGGTGAGCGGTCACGGAGCGCCGGGGATACGAATCGGTTCCCAGTGTTCGCCGAGCGCATTCAGCACCCGTTCCACGCCGATCTGCCGGCGGGCCCGGCTACCGTCGGCGCGCGGACGCAGCGACGCGTGCGGCGTACCCGGCTCCAGATGGTCACGACGGTAGGGTGAGCTGCACAGTGACCGGGTGATCGCCGCTTTCCCGCGACACCGGGGCGCCCCACGGGAGCAGCGCCGGACCACGGTCGGAGATCTCTCGGCACCCCGTTCACACCGCCGTGATGGGGCCGCTGGAAGCCGGCAACGCATGATACGCGCCAGTAGCACCCGTTCGCCGTGCATTTCTGCGGAGTGAGGGTGCACACTACGCAGAGCGAGAGCCACAACCGGCTCGCCCGTCGACCGGGCCCGCACATAGGAGAGGAAGGAGACGGGCGAGTGTTCAGCCGTATCGCCATCGTGAACCGAGGTGAGGCGGCGATGCGCCTCATCCACGCCGTCCGGGATCTCGCGGCGGAGACCGCACGCCCGATCGAAACCGTCGCGCTGCACACCGATGTCGACCGCAACGCCACGTTCGTGCGTGAGGCCGATATCGCCTACGATCTCGGGCCCGCGTCCGCGCGCCCCTACCTGGACCTGAAAGCGCTGGAGAAGGCGCTGGTCTCGACCGGCGCCGACGCCGCCTGGGTGGGCTGGGGATTCGTCGCGGAGGATCCGGCCTTCGCCGAGCTCTGCCGGGAGATCGGGGTGACCTTCATCGGCCCCGACGCCGATGCGATGCGCAAACTCGGCGACAAGATCGGCGCGAAACTGATCGCCGAGGAAGTCGGCGTACCGGTGGCGCCGTGGAGCCGCGGCGCGGTGGAGACCGTGGACGCGGCGGTCGCGGCCGCCGCCGAGATCGGCTACCCGCTGATGCTGAAGGCGACCGCCGGTGGCGGCGGCCGCGGGATCCGGGTGATCACGAACGAGGCCGAACTCGTCGACGCCTACGAACGCACCAGCCAGGAGGCCGCCCGCGCCTTCGGCAGCGGCATCGTATTCCTGGAGCGGCTGGTCACCGGGGCACGGCATGTCGAGGTACAGGTCATCGCCGACGGCCAGGGCACCGCATGGGCGCTGGGCGTACGCGACTGCTCGGTGCAGCGCCGCAACCAGAAGGTCATCGAGGAATCCGCGTCCCCGGTGCTGGGGCCCGAACAGGCCGATGAGCTCAAGGCGTCCGCCGAGCGTCTGGCGATAGCGGTCGGCTATCGCGGGGCGGCGACGGTGGAATTCCTCTACCACCCCGGCGATCGGCTGTTCGCCTTCCTCGAGGTCAACACCCGCCTGCAGGTCGAGCACCCCATCACGGAATCGACCACCGGGTTCGACCTGGTCCGCGCCCAGCTGCTGGTGGCCTCCGGCGGCCGGCTCGAGGGTGAACCGCCGGCCGAACGCGGGCACGCCATCGAGGCGCGACTCAACGCCGAGGACCCCGATCGCGATTTCGCGCCCGCCCCGGGCCGGATCGCGCTGCTGGATCTGCCGGCCGGGCCGGGTATCCGCGTCGATACCGGCGTCAGCCAGGGTGACACCATCCCCGCAGATTTCGATTCGATGATCGCCAAGATCATCGCCTACGGCCGCGACCGCGACGAGGCGCTGGGCCGGCTCCGTCGCGCCGTCGCGCAGACCCGGGTCATCATCGAGGGCGGGGCCACCAACAAGAGTTTCGTCCTCGATCTGCTGAACCAGCCCGAGGTCATCGATGCCAGCGCCGATACCGGCTGGATCGACCGGGTTCGCGGCGAGGGCCGCCTCGTCTCCCACCAGCACACCGCCATCGCCCTGGCCGCCGCCGCCATCGACGCCTACGAGGAAGAAGAGCACGTCGAACAGCAGCGGCTGCTGTCCACTGCGTCCGGCGGCCGCCCGCAGGTGCAGCACCAGAGCGGCCGGCCGCTCGACCTCAAATTGCGCGGCGCGGGTTACCGGGTGCGGGTCGCCCGGATCGGCGCGCATCGCTTCCGGATCGGAATCGAAGCGGCCGGCGATATCCGCACCGCCGATGTCGATCTGGAACGTTTCGACCGGCACACCGGACAAATCGTGGTCAACGGCATCCGGTACCGCCTGGTCACCGGCACCCACGGACCGATCCACCTCGTCGACGTCGAGGGTGTCACCCACCGGGTCAGCCGGGACGAGGGCGGTGTGGTCCGCTCCCCCGCCCCCGCCCTGGTGGTCGCGACTCCGCTGGAGGTCGGTGCCGAGGTCGAAGCGGGCGCCCCGGTGCTGGTGCTGGAAAGTATGAAGATGGAAACGGTGCTGCGCGCGCCGTTCCGCGCCCGCCTCAAGGAATGCGCCGTAACGGTCGGCACCCAGGTCGAGACCGGTGCGCCCCTGCTGCGGCTGGAACCGCTCGCCGACGGTGACGAGGACGCGGAGACCGCCGCGACCGAAACGGTCGAACTGGATCTGCCCGGCGATCCCGCGCAGGCCCGGCCGCACGAAAAACTGCTGCGCGGCCAGCAGGATCTGAGCAGTCTGCTGATGGGCTTCGACGTCGACCCGCACGACGACCGCCGGGTGGTCGAGGACTATCTCGTCGCGCGCCGCGCGGCCGTCGCGGACAACCGCCGGCCGCTGGCCGAGGAGATCGAACTCGTCCGGGTCTTCGCCGATCTCGCCGAACTGAGCCACAACCGGTCGTGGGAGGAGGACGGCGGGCACGGCCACGTCCACAGCGCCCGTGAGTACTTCCACACCTACCTGCAGAGTCTCGATGTGGAGCGGGCCGGCCTGCCGGAGTCGTACCGGGCCAAGCTCGCGTCGGCACTGCGGCACTACGGCGTCGAGGATCTGGAACGCACCCCAGATCTCGAAGCCGCGGTGTTCCGGATCTTCCTGGCCCAGCAGCGACCGTCCGATACCGTCACGGTCGTCACCACCCTGCTGCGCGAATGGCTGCGCGAGCCGGTCCCGGACCGCGTGCTGCGGGAGCCGGTCGGTCTCACGCTCGAGCGGCTGGTGGCGGCCACCCAGGTGCGCTTCCCGGTAATCGCCGATCTGGCCCGCGGCCTGGTGTACGCCTGGTACGGCCAGCCGCTGCTGCGGCGTAACCGCGCCCGGGTGTACACCAACGTCCGCAAGAACCTCAGCCATCTGGACGCGAATCCCGCGAGCCCCGATCGCGCCGAACGTATCTCCGAGATGGTGCGTAGCACCGAACCCCTGGTGCGCCTGCTCGGCCAGCGGCTGTCGCGCGGCAACGCCGACAACACGGTGATGCTGGAGGTCCTGACCCGGCGCTACTACGGCAACAAGGGCCTGTCCGACGTCCGTACCCAGGAAGTCGACGGCGCCTCCTTCGTCGTCGCCGAACGCCGCGGACTGAGCCTGGTATCGGCCGCGGTGAAATTCGATGCCCTGGGCACCGCGCTGCGCGGGCTCGCCGAACTGGCGACGGGCACCGCGACCATCGAAGCCGATATCTATCTCGGCTGGGAGAAGCAGCCGGAGGATTTCGACGCGATGGCGGCGGCGCTGCAGGATGTCCTCGCCGCGCATCCGCTGCCCAACCAGGTCCATCGCATCACCGCGACCGTCGCGGGCAGCGGCAGTGCCGTGATGCACCACCACTTCACCTTCCGGCCCACCGCCACCGGCATGGTCGAGGAACGGCTGATCCGCGGTCTGCATCCCTATATCGCGCAGCGGATGCAGATGAAGCGGCTGCACAAATTCGACCTCACCCGGTTGCCCTCCTCGGACGACGACGAGGTCTACCTGTTCCGGTGTGTGGCCAAGGAGAACAAGTCCGACGAGCGCCTCATCGCCTTCGCGCAGGTCCGCGATCTGACCGCGTTGCGTGAGCACGACGGGCGGCTGGTCGCGCTGCCCACCGCCGAGAGCACCATCGCCACCTGCCTGGACTCCATCCGCCGGGCGCAGGCGGGCCGGCCGTCGGCCAAGCGTTTCCAGACCAACCGCATCGTGATGTACATCTGGCCGCCGATCGATATCACCCGGGCCGAACTCGAGGCCATCGTCGAACGCGTCCGGCCGACGACGGCGGGATCGGGACTGGAGGAGATCCTGCTCATCGCGCGCCAGCGCGACGAGAGGTCCGGCGAGTTGATGAAGCTCGCACTGCGGATCACCTTCGACGCCACCGGCGGCACCGAGGTGACCGTCGGGGACCGCACCGACGATCCGGTCGAACCCCTCGACGAATACCGCCAGAAGGTGCTGCGTGCCGGGAGCCGCAATACGGTCTACCCCTACGAACTGACCGGGCAGCTCGGCGATTTCACCGAACACGACCTGGACGCAGACCATGCGCTGGTCCCGGTCGACCGGCCCAGGGGCCGCAATACCGCGGCGATGGTCGCCGGCGTGGTCAGCACCCCGACCGAACGGCATCCCGAGGGCGTCACCCGGGTGGTGCTGCTCGGTGATCCGACGAAATCGCTGGGCGCCCTGTCGGAACCGGAATGCCGGCGCGTCATCGCGGCACTGGATCTCGCCGAGAAGCTGCAGGTGCCGCTGGAGTGGTACGCGCTGTCCTCCGGCGCCCGGATCTCGATGTCGTCCGGCACCGAGAACATGGACTGGGTGGCGGCCGCGCTCAAGCGCATCGTCGAATTCACCCAGGACGGCGGCGAGATCAATATCGTGGTCGCGGGTATCAATGTCGGGGCGCAGCCGTACTGGAACGCCGAGGCGACCATGCTCATGCACACCAAGGGCATCCTGGTGATGACCCCGGATTCGGCCATGGTGCTCACCGGTAAGCAGGCCCTGGACTTCTCCGGCGGCGTCTCGGCCGAAGACAACTTCGGTATCGGCGGCTACGACCGGGTGATGGGACCCAACGGGCAGGCGCAGTACTGGGCGCCGAACCTGCACGCGGCCCGGGCCGTGCTGATGTCGCACTACGACCACACCTACGTGGTCCCCGGCGAGAAGGCACCGCGCCGGGCGCGGACCACCGATCCGGTGGATCGCGATATCTCCGATTTCCCGCATGTCATGGCGGACAGCGGTTTCACCACGGTCGGCGAGATCTTCTCGGCCACCGCCAACCCCGACCGCAAGAAGCCGTTCGATATCCGCACGGTCATGCGTGCGGTCGCCGACCAGGACCACGAGGTGCTGGAACGGTGGGCGGGAATGGCCGATGCCGAGACCTCGGTGGTCCAGGACGTGCATCTCGGTGGTATCCCGGTATGCCTGCTGGGGATCGAGTCACGCGGTGTGCCGCGGCGCGGTTTCCCGGCCACCGACGGTCCGGACACCTACACCGCGGGCACCCTGTTCCCGCGGTCGTCGAAGAAGGCCGCGCGGGCGATCAACGCGGCCAGCGGTAACCGGCCGCTGGTGGTGCTGGCGAATCTGTCCGGCTTCGACGGGTCGCCGGAGTCGATGCGCAAATTGCAGCTGGAGTACGGCGCCGAGATCGGCCGGGCGATCGTGAACTTCGAGGGCCCCATCGTGTTCACCGTGATCTCGCGGTACCACGGTGGCGCGTTCGTGGTGTTCTCGAAGACGCTGAACCCGAATATGACCGTGCTCGCGCTGGAGGGCTCGTTCGCCTCGGTGCTCGGCGGCGCACCCGCCGCCGCGGTGGTGTTCGCCGGTGAGGTCGACAAACGCACCGCGACCGATTCGCGGGTCCGGGATCTGGAGGCCCGGGCCGCGAACGCGTCCGGCACCGATCGTGCGACCCTCACCGCGGAACTCGACGAACTCCGGTCGTCGGTCCGTACCGAGAAATTGGGCGAGGTCGCCGCGGAATTCGATCGCGTGCACGATATCCACCGTGCGGTCGAAGTCGGTTCGGTCGACGCCGTGATCCGCGCCGCCGAACTGCGGCCGCGCATCATCGAGGCCATCGAGGCCAACCTGGCGAAATGACGCCCGAGGCGGCCTCGCGAAACAGCACCGAGGCCGCCTCTCCGAGTAGGTCCCCACGGGCGGGGCAGCGGTGATCACCGCTGCCCCGCTCGTTTGTTTTTCTTGTGCCACATGGCCGTCCGGCCGGATTGTTTCCGGTTCCGGATGATTATCCGCGTGAGATCGGGTACCCCGCCCTCGTCAGGCAGTCACACTTCTCTGGAGGTGCACCATGCCCGCGCTCACCGCGATGTTCGACCACGCTCCGCGAACCCGCCCCACCGATCCGCCCGGTTCCGGGCGCCTGCTGATCGGCTTCTGGGTGGTTTCCATCGCCGTGGTCAGCCTGCTGCTGGCCCTGCTCTGAAGATTTCGCGGCACCGGGACCCGGGCAATTCGCTTCCCTGTGAGCGCAATCCTCGCTGCCCGGGTGTCCCGGGCCTACTGTCACGCCATGACCACCGGCACCACATCGCTCAACGAGATCACCGAAGCCACCGCGAAAGCGGTACGCGAGAACCCCGCCGGCGCCGCCGTGGTATTCCGGGCCGCCGGGACCCCGCACGGTACGGTCGGCAGCACTGTCACCGCCGGTCTGCACCGTCTCGCGGTGGACGAACCACCCGCCCTGGGCGGCGAGGACACCGCACCGAACCCGGTCGAGGTCTATCTCGGCGCCTTGATCTCCTGCCAGATCGTCACGTACCGGTTCTGGGCGCAACGGCTGGGCATCACGGTCGACGAGCTGTCCATCGAGGCCGAGGGCGACCTCGATGTCCGGGGCTTCTTCGGTCTCGACGAGCAGGTCCGCGCCGGATTCCAGGCGGTTCGGGTCCGGGTCCGGATCAGCGGGCCGGCAACCCCGCAGCGGTACGCGGAGCTGCAGGCGGCGGTCGACGCGCACTGCCCCGTCCTGGACCTGACCACCGGAGCGACACCCGTGCACACCACACTCGAAACCGCGTGAACCGGGGCCGCCCCACCGATATCCGGCCGGCGTCGGACATTTCGGCCCGGCCGACCGGGACGAGCCCGGCCCTGGATCCACATACACTGCTCTTATGTTGGATCCATTGAGCCTCGCCGTCGGTGCCGGCCTGGTCGGCGTCGGCTGGGCCTGTGGACGATTCGGCCGGCGTGTGCCCCGGACAAAGAAACTCATCGCCCGGTGCGGGTGCGGGCACGACCTGGCGTTGCACGACCGGGAGACCGGGACCTGTCACGCCGAGTCCTCCCGGCGAGGTACGCACGGGCTGCGGGAATGGATCGGCTGCCAGTGCCGCCGCTATACCGGCCCGACCCCGCTGGAGGATGTGTTCGCCCCGCCGATCCTGCCACCCGAGTCCTGATCGGATCCGGACACTACCCGGGCGCGGAACCGCTGCGCGTTCCGGTCTCGATCCCCGAATCGCCGGGTAGGTCGGAGAGCGTGACCACCTCGTGCAGATGATGCACCCCGGGCTCCAGGCCCGCCGCGGCCCGCACGGCCGCGGCGGCGAGCAGCGCGGTCGCCCGCGACTGGCCCCGGCCACGCGCCCAGACCTCGGGCCCGGACACCGTGCGGGCCAGTACGATCCATTCGTCGCTTCCGGGCAGCGGCAGCCCGCGCGGCATCCGCGACGCACCCGGGATCCACGTCGCCAGGGCCAGCGCGGCGGTCGCCGCCCGCGAATCGAGCGCGAAATAGGTATGGACCTCCACACCCAGATCGCGCGTCAGGATGTGCTGATCGGCGAAATCGGTCCGGAACATCCGGCGGCATCGCCCGCCGGGCAATTCGAAGGTCCGCGGCCGGGTGAAGTTCCGCACGGTCTCGTCCCCGGCGCGGAAACGCCGGCCGAGCAACCCGTAGGTCCACTCCGTGGCGGCCGCGCCGTGATGCTCCCCCGCACCCAGCAGTACCGCGATATCGATCGGACCCGCCGACTGCTCGTGCACCGCCGCGGCGAGCAGGGTGGTGAGCCCGGGGGCCAGTCCCACGCTCAGGAGTACCGGCGCCGCGGGTGCCGAAGCCTCCAGCTGTGCGGTGTATTCGGTGGACGCGGTGATATCCACGAACGCGCACCCGCGCTCGGCGGCCGCGAGCGCCGGGGCCGGGTCCTCGGTACCGGACGCGTTGACGACGATATCGGTGTCCTGCAGTGCGGCCCGATACGAATCCAGTCGCGGCTCATGGAGGTCGACGACCACGTCCGCGCGTTCCGGGTCGCGTCCGGCAACCCGCACCGCCATCCCGTCGTGCCGGAGCACACCGACCAGATGCTGTCCCACTGCCCCGTATCCGCCGAGTACGAGCACTCTCATCGGACCCTCCCTCTCGATGCACCGACCGTACCGGTGTGCCATCGGACCGTCCATCACCCGACTGTCCGGCCGGGCGGTCCTGATGCGCGGTGCCCGATTCGACGAGCGGCCAGATCGCTGGGTCCCGGGGATGCGGTGACCCTGTCGTCCTCGGTTACCAGCCATTGCCCGCAGACGCACCGCCAGTAGCGGACCGCGCCGTGTGCGGACACCAGGCCGGGCGCGGGCCAGGAACAGGACAGGCAGACGATGGTCATACCCCGAGTCTGGTGTAATGGTTCTATGCATTTCAACCCTTACGGCGGCGCGGCGGCCGAGCTGGCCGCCCGGTTGGTGAATGCGCCGCCGGACCACGACCCCGCTACCCTGCTGACTGACGCCGGGTACAAGCCGGTCGGCACCGTGACCGCCCGGCAGGCCGCCGAACTGCGGCGCTGGGCCGCCCGCCTCGACGAGGTTTTCACCACTCCCGGAGTGGATCCGATCAACGCGCTCCTGGCCGAAACCACCAGCCGCCCGTATATCTCGACCCACGACGGCCGGGAACCGCACCTGCACTACGCCGCCGAGAGCGCGCCGATCGACGAGCGGGTCAAGGCCTACACCGCCGCCGGGCTGGCCGAGCTGTACTGCGAAGCACCCCACCGGATCGGACGATGCCACCGCGAGCAATGCCCGCGGGTCTTCGTGGACACCTCTCGCAACGGGCGGCGGCGCTTCTGCTCCGACCGCTGCGCCAACCGGGTGAACGTGGCCCGCCATCGCGCCAGATCCGCGCGTCCGGCCTGATCCGGTCTGTCACGGCGCCGGGACGGCCTCCAGGATGTTCTCCGGCGAGACCGTGGGAGTGCAGGAGACGAGAGTGAAACCCGCGTCGGCGAGCAGCGCGCGGTACTCCGATTCGGTCCGCTCCCGGCCACCGGTGTGGACCAGCATCTCGAGATCGATGTAGTTACCGGGATGCGGGCGAATGTGCCCGGGCAGCACCAATTCGATCAGCAGCAGGCGGGCCTCCGGGGACATGGCCGCACGGACGGTCCGCAGAATATGCACGGCCCGCTCGGCGGGCCAATCGTGCAGTATGTGTTTGAGCAGGTAGGCGTCGGCGCCCACGGGGGCACTGTCGAAGAACGAACCCGCGACCACCGTGCACCGCCCACCGGGTCGCGCCTCGGGCATCCATTCCGGCGCGTCGGCGACGACCTCCGGGAGGTCGAACAGGACACCCCGGCAGTCGGGTGCGCGCCGCAGGATCGCGGACAGCAGCGCACCCCGGCCGCCGCCGATATCGACGATGGTGCCGTAGCGGGTGAAGTCGTGGGCGGCCAGCAGCGGTTCCTGCCCGAGACCGTCGATGCTGACCATGGCGCGCTCGAACAGTTCACCGAGGGCGCGGTCGCCGCGGATCCGGGCGAAGAAGGTGTCGGCATGCACCGTCGGCCTGCCGGTGCGGACGGCGTCCACGAGGTGGGTCCAGCGGTCCCGATGCTCGGCGGACCCGTAGAACAGCACCGCGTCGCGCAGCGAAACCGGCGCGTCCGCCCGCAGCGCCTGCGCCAACGGAGTGAGCGCGTAGCGGCCGTCGCGCCGGCGCGCGAAGATCCCGTGCCCGGCCAGCAGCCGCAGCAGCCGGTGCAGGGCGTCCTCGTCGGCTCCGACGGCCCGGGCCAGATCCGCCCCGTCGCGGGGCCCGTCGGCGAGCGCACCCGCGATATCCAGGACCGCCGCCGCGTGGATCGCCTGGGACAGCCAGCCCGCGGCCACCATCTCCAGGAGCGCGAAATGGCCGGGCACCAGACGACGATGCAGCGACGGCAGGACATCGCGAATCCGCTCCACCGTGCGGATCACGGCCCGCGGCGGTGATTTTCGTGGATCGGAGAGCATCACGAACTCCCTCTCGTGGACCGGTGTCCCCGCAGAGACTACGGCCGCGCACGGACGCCTCCGCAGAACCACATGCCGTGTCGGTCGGTCGGCTGCGGCGAGCCCTGTACCGTCGCCGCACCACTCGACGCGCGTCAGCCCAATACCAGCGGCACGATACGGGTCCGCGCGAAGGCCGCCAGTTGTGTTTCGGAGTCCAGATCGAGGGTGCCGGCGGGCTGCAGGATCAGGGAGTGCACCAGCCGCGCGGCGATCTCCACCCGGGTGGTCAGGTCGGCGATCTCCGGCAGCCGCCGCTGCCGCAGCGCCGTGTCCAGCAGCGCGGTGGTCGTGGTGATCGCCATGGTGAAGAAGGCCCCGCCCTCGGTGGTGATCTGTGGCAGCAACCGGCCAGGCTCGAGGGTCATCACCCGGTTGACCAGCCGATGGGTCCGCCAGCGAGTGATGACGGTGACGAACAGATCGGCGACCACGGCGCCGAGATCCTCGTGCCGGGCGGGGATGCTCTGCAGTTCGGCCAGCAGGTCTCCCACCTCACGCGCGGTGACCGCGCGGACGAGATCGTCGCGGGATCCGATCCGCCGGTAGATGGTGGCGCGGTCGACCGAGGCCCGCCGGGCGATATCGCCGATCGTCGTCTTCTTCACGCCGATTTCCTCGAACTGCGTACGGGCCGCGTCGAGGATGCGGGTATCGATTCCGTCGGCGATCGGGCGGTCTTTCGAGGTGGAGGCGGGTGCGGACACGGCACCACGCTAGCAGCGATCGGGCCTTCTGCAACAAATTGGAAGAAATCGTTGCGACAACATTGCTATGCAATCTGTTGCATTGTACGGTTCTCGGTATGTCTGATGACAGTGCAGCGCCGCGCCCCTACCGGGACGAAGCCCACGCCATCCACGCCCGCGATGTGCATTTCGACTTCTCGACCGTCCCTATGCATTACATCCCCGGGGAAGTGCTCGCCACCCATGTCACGAATGTGATGCATCTGGTACTACCCGAGGGCGAACGCGCCATGGCGACCTGCCTCGCCGAAGCCCTGCCGTTCATCGAGGACGAACGGCTCCGGGAAGAGGTCACCGGCTTCATCGGACAGGAATCCATGCACGCCGGCAGTCATGAGGGCGCCCGTGACCACCTGCAGTCGATCGGCCTGGATGTGCAGTCCTACGTCGACAAGGTCGCCTGGCTCGTCGACCGCGTCCTCGGTGATCACGGACTGACCGGCCGGGCCGAAGAGGAGTGGCTCAAGGAGCGCCTCGGGCTCTTCGCGGGAATGGAACACTTCACCGCCGTGATCGGCGAATGGCTGCTCGAATCGGAGGTGCTCGCGGAACTCGGGATGCACCCGACGATGCTGGACCTGGTGCGCTGGCACGGCGCCGAGGAGGTCGAACACCGCAGTGTGGTCTTCGACGCCTATATGCACGTCGACGGCGGCTACGCCCGCCGGATGCGTACCGGTCTGCTGGCCAGCGGACTGCTGCTGCCGCTGTTCGTGTTCTCGACCGCGTACATGTACCGCAAGGACCCGAGCCCGGCCAAGGGCCGGTTCTGGGGCAAGCAGTTCGTCAGCGCGACGCTGCGGGGCGTCATCCCCAGCTTCACCACGTTCTTCACCGAGATGCCGCGGTATCTACGGCCCGGTTTCCACCCCTCCCAGCTGGGGCCGATGGACAACGCTCTGCGCTATCTCGCGCACTCCCCCGCGACCCGCGCATGACCACCCGCGATCCCGCCGCGACCCCGGGCCTGCGGCTGCTCGGTCTCGCCATGGACGCCTACAAGATGGTGTTCACCAATCCGGCCCTGTCGCCACCGCGTCCGGTCCGGCGCAGCGGTTTCGACTTCGAGGCCCGGATCGAGTCGGTACGCGAGGAAGCCCGGGACGTCGTCTCGATCACCCTGGTTCGCCCGGACGGCGGGCAACTTCCGTCCTGGAGACCCGGTTCCCATCTGGATGTATTCCTGCCCTCCGGACGGCAACGGCAGTACTCCCTGTGCGGTGACCCCCGGGAGCGCTTCCGGTACCGGATCGCGGTGCGCCGGATCGCGGACGGCGCCGGTGGTTCGCTGGAGGTCCACGGGTTGCGGCCCGGCGCGGCCCTGCGCGTGCGGGGTCCGCGCAACGCGTTCACCTACGTCGATTCCGCCCCGTCGTACCTGTTCGTCGCGGCCGGAATCGGGATCACCCCGATCCTTCCGATGGTGCGCGCGGCGGGCGACCGTGGGCGTCTGGTGTACCTGGGCCGATCCCGGGAGACCATGCCGTTTCTCGGCGAACTCCCCGGGGACGCCGAGATCCGGCCCGACGACGAGGCCGGAACCCCGGATATTCCGGCGATACTCGCCACCGCGACACCCGGGGCGGCCGTCTACGTCTGCGGACCGCCACCTGTACTCGAGGCGGCCCAGCGTGCCCTGTTCGCACTGAACCCGACCGGATCGCTGCACACCGAACGCTTCTCGGCCCCGCCCGTGCGCGACGGCCGCGAATTCCATATCACGCTGGCGAGATCCGGCCGCCAAGTGCGGGTGGGCGCCACCGAGACCACGCTGCAGGCCGTCCGGCGGGAACTCCCCGACGCGGTCTTCTCCTGCCGCCAGGGATTCTGCGGCACCTGCAAGACCCGGGTCCTGTCCGGGGATATCGATCACCGCGACCGCACCCTCACCGCCGGTGAACGTCGCGACCACATGCTCACCTGCGTATCCCGCGCCGCGGGCGAATCGCTGGTTCTCGATCTCTGAAGCGAAAGGCAATCCGCCTCATGGCTACACGATTCGCGCTCGGCACCGCCGACGACACCTTCCTCGACACCGCCGCGCACCGCTACACCCACGTCGTCGATATTCCGGCTCCCGTCGAGCAGGTATGGGACACCCTGACCGCGGACGACGCGCTGGTCTCGTGGTCCCCGGTGATCACGGCCGCCCGGTGGACCTCGGCCCGCCCCTTCGGGGTCGGTACCACCCGTCAGGTCACCCTGGGTGGTTTCCTGCGGCTCGACGAACGTTTCTACCGCTGGGACGAGGGGGCGCGGATGACCTTCACCGTCGACGCCGCCTCGGTCCCCGGCCTGCGCCGTTTCGCCGAGGACCTCACTCTGCTCCCGCTCGCCACCGGTACGCGGCTGGTCTGGACCTTCGCACTCGAAGGCAATCCGGTGCTGCGTCCGCTGCTCACCGCGGCGAGCCCGGTCAACCGGTTCGTCACCCGTTCCATCGCCCAGGGCACCACCCGCCGTGTCCGCACCGCCCCCTCCGGGGCCCGGCGATGAGCGCGACGGCCGCGGAACACCACCGCATCGTCGTCCTCGGCGCCGGCTTCGGCGGTATCGGCCTGGCGATCGCCCTGCGCCGGGCCGGGTTCGACGATCTGGTGGTCGTCGAACGTGCCGCCGATCTCGGCGGCACCTGGCAGGCGAACACCTATCCCGGCGCCGCCTGCGACGTGCCGTCGCATCTGTACAGCTACTCCTTCGCGCCCAACCCGGACTGGTCGCGGATGTACGGCAAACAGCGGGAGATCCTCGAATACCTGCGCGGAGTCGCCACCGAGCACGATGTGTTGCGCCATATCCGGTTGAACACCGAACTACTCGAGGCCCGCTGGGACGAGGACGGCGCCCGCTGGCGGATCGAGACCTCGCGCGGCGCGCTCACCGCGGACTATTTCATCTCCGCGGCCGGGGTATTCGCCGAGGCCAAATATCCCGAACTGCCCGGGATCGACAATTTCGAGGGCACCGCGTTCCATTCCTTGCACTGGGACCACGACCACGACCTCACCGGTGAACGGGTCGCGGTGATCGGGACCGGCGCCTCCGCGGTGCAGTTCATCCCCGAAATCCAGCCGCGGGTCGCCGCGCTCGCCGTTTTCCAGCGTTCCGCACCCTGGATCGTGCCGCGGATGGACCGCGAAACCCTCGGGATCGAACGCAGCCTGCTGCGCCGGCTGCCGCTCGCGCAGAAAGCGATCCGCGGTACCTGGTACACGCTGATCGAAGGATTCGGCCTGGTCGGGTTCGTCGACAACCGGTTCCGCCACCCCTACGAACTCCTCGGCCGGTTCCAGCTGCGGCGCCAGATCCGTGATCCCCGGGTACGACGGAAGGCGACCCCCGACTACATCATCGGCTGCAAACGCGCGATCTTCTCCGACGCCTATCTTCCGGCCCTGGACCGCGACAATGTCGACGTGGTCACCGACGGGATCGCCGAGATCCGGGCCCGGTCGATCGTCACCCGCGCCGGAGACGAGATTCCGGTCGATACGATCATCTACGGCACGGGTTTCACTCCGATCCCGAGTGCTTTCGAGCGGATCACCGGACGCGACGACGTGACGATCGCCGATCTCTACCACGACCATCCGCAGACCTATCTCGGCACGGCGATCGCGGGGTTCCCGAACTTCTTCTGCACGCTCGGCCCCTTCGGCGCGGCCGGTAACCAGTCGGCGATCTTCATGCTGGAATCCCAGATCACCTACATCGTGGACGCCCTGACCACCCTCCGTGACGAGGGAGCCCACCGCGTCGAGGTCCGCCGCGACACCCAGGACGCGTTCGTCGACGAAATGGCGCGCCGCAGTGCGGATACGGTCTGGCTCACCGGCGGCTGCCAGAGCTACTACACCACCCCCGACGGGGGTAACGCCGGGCTGTACCCCAACTGGAGTTTCGAATACCGCCGGCGGACCCGACGATTCGACGCCGGCTCCTACGAGGTGACCCGATGAAGCCGAAACTGCCGGACCCCCTGGGGCTGCGCTCGGCGGTCACCTTCGATGTGAAGGACAAGGTCGCGCTGGTAACCGGCGCCGGACAGGGCATCGGCCTCGAACTGGTCACCCTCCTGCACCGGCGCGGCGCCGAGGTGGTGGTCGTCGATATCGACGAGGCCGCGGCCCGGCGCGCCGCCGACGGGCTGGGCTCGCGCGCGCACGGCGTCGGCGCCGATGTCGCCGATCGGGAGCGGATGGAACAGGTGATCCAGGAGGTGGCACAGCGGTACGGCCGCCTGGATATCGTCGTCGCCAACGCCGGGGTGACACCGGTGCCCGCGACCATCCGCACCATGGAACCGGACGATTTCGACCGGGTGGTGCGGATCAACCTCACCGGTGTGTTCAACACCGTGCATCCCGCGCTCGACCAGATCGTCCGCAGTAGAGGCCATGTGGTCGTGGTGTCCTCGTGCGCCGCCTTCGCCCCCGGGATGGGCGGTTCGCCCTACATGGTGAGCAAAGCGGCCGTGGAACAGTTCGGCCGGGCGCTGCGGGTCGAACTGGCCGCCTCCGGCGCCACCGCCGGGATCGCCTACTTCGGGCTCGTCGAAACCTCGATGACCCACGAGATGCTCGACGCCGACGATCTGGGCCGCCGGATCAACGGGCTGCTGCCGTGGCCGCTGAACGTCCGGATCACCGCGGCCGCCGCGGCGCGGACCATCGCCGACGGTATCGGCCGCCGGGCACCCCGCACCATCGCGCCGAGCGGATGGCAGCCCTACGCACTGCTGCGCGGGGTGATCAATACGGTGCTGGACAGCCGTCTCGCCGCCGATTCGACGGTGCAAGAACTCGTCCGGGCGATCGAGAAGAGGCGATGACCACCGGCCCGGCGCGGCTCATGGCAGTCGCGCACTGTACGGCAGGTCTCCGCCCGCACCGCCCGTTTCGTCTCCTCGGTACTCGACTCCACCGCAGCCGCGGTCTGATCCGGAAGGGATCCCCGTGAGCACAGCTCGTTTCAGCACCCTGCCCGCCGCGTTCCAGCACATCGCCGCACTCGCGCCCCATGCGATCGCGCTGCGCACTCCGGGCAGCGCGCAGACCCTGACCTGGGGCGAATACGCCGAGCAGGTGCGTGAATACGCGGCCGGGCTGGCCGGGCTGGGCGTACGCCGGGGCGACACCGTCGCGCTGATGATGTCGAATCGGGTCGAGTTCTATCCGCTCGAGGTGGCCGCGCAGCATCTGGGAGCGACCTCGTTCTCGGTGTACAACACCCTGGCCGCGGACCAGCTCGGCCATGTGCTCGGCAATGCCGGTCCCCGCGTGGTGATCTGCGAATCGCAGTACGCCGGCCGGCTGCGCGCGGGCGGCGCGGATATCGATCACCTGGTCTGTATCGACGACGCACCGGACGGCACCTGGTCGATCGACGAACTCCTCGCCTCGGCGCGTATCGATTTCGATTTCGACTCGGCCTGGCGTGCGGTCCGCCCCGGCGATATCGCCACCCTGATCTACACGTCCGGTACCACCGGGGCGCCCAAAGGCGTGGAAACCACTCACGCCAATCTGCTGTTCCAGGTCTACGGGATCGCGGAGGTGCTGGGCATCGAATTCGGCGACACCATCACCTCGTTCATGCCGAGCGCCCATATCGCCGACCGGCTCACCGCGCTCTACGTCCAGGAAGTCCTCGGCACCCAGGTGACCTGCGTGGACGACCCCAAGAACATCGCGGCGGCCCTGGCCGATCTGCGCCCCACGATCTGGGGCGCGGTGCCGCGGGTCTGGGAGAAACTGCGGGCGGGTATCGAATTCAAGGTCGCCGCCGAACCCGACGAGCAACGGCGCGGCGCCCTGCGGTGGGCATTGTCGGTGGCCACCGCCCGCGGTGAACACCTGCTCACCGGAGAACCGATTCCCGGCGAACTCGACGCCGAATGGCAGCGCGCCGACGAACTGGTCCTGCGCGGGCTGCGGACGGCGCTGGGGCTGGACCGGGTCCGCTGGGCGATGTCGGGTGCGGCCCCGATCCCGCCTGCGACGCTGGGGTTCTTCGCCGGTCTCGGGGTGCCGATCACCGAGATCTGGGGGATGTCCGAACTATCGTGTATCTGCAGTGTCAGCCATCCCCGTGACGTCCGGCTCGGCACCGTCGGACGGCTGCTACCCGGAATGGAATCCCGATTCGGCCCGGACGGCGAACTCCATATCCGGGGCCCGCTGGTGATGAAGGGCTATCGGCGGCAGCCGGACCAGACCGCCGAGGCGATCGACGACGACGGGTGGCTGCACACCGGCGATATCGTCACCACCGACGACGACGGCTATCTCCGCGTGGTCGATCGCAAAAAAGAGATCATCATCAACGCGTCGGGCAAGAACATGTCCCCCACCCATATCGAGAACACCATCAAGGCCGCGACCCCGCTGATCGGCGCCATGGCGGTGATCGGCGAGGGCCGCTCGTACAACACCGCGCTCATCGTGCTCGACGCCGAATCCACCGGACCCTATGCCCGGCAGCACGGACTCACCGACGCATCCGCCGCCGCCCTGGCCGCCGAACCCTCGGTGGTGGCGGCGATCTCGGCGGGGGTGGCCGCCGGCAACTCCCGGCTGGCCCGGGTGGAACAGATCAAACGGTTCGTGATCCTGCCGGTGTTCTGGGAGGCGGGCGGGGACGAGGTCACCCTCACCATGAAGCTCAAACGCGCCGTGATCCAGCGGAAGTACGCGGACCGGATCGACGGGCTCTACAGCGACCGGCCTGCCGCGGATGTGCGCGAACCCACCGCCGAACCCGCTCCGGCCCCCGCGAGCTGAGCCCCGGCGTCGCCGGCGGTTCGATCCCGGCGCCGGCATGGCGTCCGGATCGACCACCGTGCCGGCGATCCCCGGCTTCCCGCCGGGACTAGACCTCGAGTTCTTCTTCGATCCCACGCAGGCGGTGCCGGGCCAGCGCGAGATTGGCCCGGCTGCGATCGAGAGCCAGGTAGAGGAAGAGGCCCTTCGATTTGCGGCCGGTCATCGGGCGGATGATGTGGTACTGGGCACTGAGCGTGATGAGGATGTCCTCGATATCCTCCTGCAGGCCCAGCTGTTCGATGGTGCGCAGTTTCGCCCGCACCACCTCGGTGTTACCTGCCGCCGCGACGTGCAGATCGAGCGCTTTCGAGCTACCCGCGATTCCCAGTGCCATACCGCTGTTCCAGTCGACGACGGCGGCGCCGAGCGCGCCGTCGATCGACATCATGTCCTTGAGCGCCAAATCCAGATCGGACATAGGTCATTCCTCTCGCTGTTTCTTTTCCGGGCCCCGCGGGCCTAGTTCCGTGCGTTCGTGGTCCCGGACTGCCGGGAGCGCACCGCCAGGTGCTCGGCGATCGCGCGTGCCACCGGCCGGCATTCCAGATGCAGCCGGCCGATGTTCACCTCCGGACCGGCGAGCACCGTCAGCGCCGCCCAGCCGGCCGCGTAGATCACCACATGCCCGGCGCTACCGTCCACCACCACGGCCTGGAAGACACCCCCGTGCGCGGTGCCTGCCAGCCGATCCGACAGCGACAGCTGGGCCGCGGCCAGCGCGGCCATCCCGGTGGGTTCGATATGCTCGGGTAGATCGTGGGTGACCAGCAACCCATCGCTGGAGGCGACCAGCGAACCGGTCAGCCCGGGGACGCGGTCCCGCAATCGCCGTAGTTCCGCGAGCACCAGCGCATCGGGATCGGGTCCGGATATCGGCACCTTGGTCAGCCTCCCCATCAGTTCACCGAACAAATTCTTGCGCGCCGTCACGCGAGGTCCTCCAGCGCCGCCCGGAGGCGGACGAGCAGGTCACGGTCCACCGGCTCCCAGTCATCGGCTTCGGGAACCGGGGTGGCCTGCCGGACCCGTCGCCGCAGTGGTGGCTCGGCCGGGACCGGGCCGGTGATCACCTGCTGGGCAATCGGAGCGGCGATCACCGGAGGTGCCGCAGGACCCGCGGCCGTCACCGGCGGCTCGATCAGCCCGGCTTCGGTCAGTTCCCGGACCGCCTCCAGGCAGCCGTAGGCGGTCCGGCCCAGCTCCCGGGCGATACCGGTCACACTGCGGCGGGTGTCGGCCGCCGCCAGGACCTCGGCCTGACCTCCGGTGAGCACCACCCGCCGTCGCCGGACCCGGCGAACCGGCACCACCACGGCCCGATCCACCAGTTCCGCCGGCCACGGCCCGGATTCGGGATCCCCGCGCCGGACGCATTCGTGGACCAGTGCCCGCGGCCGGATATGGCAGACTTCCGAAAGCCAATGCGCGGGCGCGGGCCGGAATTCGGCAATCACCGGCGTGGACAGCAGGAAATATGCGGCATCGAACACCGAGAGCAGCGCCAGGGTCTCCAGCAGCGGGCGTCCCAGGACCGGGCTCGGATCGCCCTCCCCGGCGCGTTGCCAGTCCTCGGCGCTGGCCACCCCCGCCTCGACCACCAGGCGGTCGAGACCGGTGGTCCGGCGGCAGGCCGCGGAGGCGATGGCACCGCCGGCCAGGTGGAACACCCCGTCCCCCGCGTGCAGGACGCCGGTGCGCCCCTCGTCCTCCAGCCGCCGCAGTTCCTCGGCGAGCTCAACGGCCATGCTCGTCCTCGGTCAGTTCGGCGAGGATGCCGCGCAACCGGAAGCGCGCCATCGCCAGATTGCCGGTGTCCTCGTCGAACAGCACATGAACGAAGAGGCGGCCGTCGAAATCCCCGTCGACGAGGTTGAGCAGGTGGTAGCCACCGGTTCCGCACACGATGATCTCGGTGATGTCGTCATCGGTGTCCCCGGTGGCCAGCGCCGGACAGGCGAGCACGGCCCGCACCACATCCGTGGTGGCCGCCGCGTCCTCGTGCTGGTCGACCAGTTCGTGCCGTCCCGCGCCGGCCACGGCCAGACCGCTCGCACCGTCCACCAATGTCACACTGCGAGCCCCCGGGATGTCCATGATGCGTTCCAGACATCCGTCGATTCCGATCACTGCGCCTCTACTCGTCCCATGAGTGTTTCAGATTTCAGAGACACTACACATAGGTGCCGAGCGACGCCGCTCGAATGGGGGTCGCAACGGATTACCCACCGGCGGGTTTCGGGAAACACGCCCGGCAGCAACAGATTTGCCGCTCAGGGGGCTTACCCCGGATTCGGCCCGAGGTACTCCGTGAGTTCGGCCGCGGCCGTCCGGCCGGCCCGGTTCGCGCCCACGGTACTGGCCGAGGGGCCGTATCCGATGAGGTGGATGCGCGGATCCGCCGCCACCCGGGTGGCGAGCCGGCCGGTCATGGTGATCCCGCCGCCGGGGCCGCGTAACCGCAGCGGCGCCAGATGGTCCAGTGCGCTGCGGAAACCGGTGCACCACAGAATCACCTGCGCGGCCCGGAAACTGCCGTCCGCCCAGCGCACGCCGTCGGGTTCGATGCGGTCGAACATGGGCAGGCGCCGCAACACTCCGCGGTCCCGGGCCGCGCGCAGCCGGTCGTCGAGCGGCAGCCCCGTCACCGACACCACCGAACCGGGCGGCAGTCCACGCCGCACGCGGTCCTCCACCATCGCCACTGCGCGCCGGCCGGCATCCTCGCCGAACGGGATCTCCCGGAACACCGGCTCGGACCGGGTGACCCACGTCGTGGTGGTGACCCGGGAGATCTCGTCGAGCAGCTGCACCGCGGAAATGCCACCGCCGACCACCACCACATGCTGCCCGGCGAATTCCTCCGGCCCGCGGTAGTCGCGGGTGTGCAGCCGCCGCCCGGCGAAGGTCTCGGCGCCGGGATAGTGCGGAATGAACGGATGTTCCCAGGTCCCGGTGGCGTTGATCAGGCCGCGGACCCGGATGGTGCCCGCATTGTCGGTCTCGGCGTGCAGCAGCCCGTCGCGGTCGGCGCGATCGCAGACGACCCGGACCGTCACGGGTCGGCGCACCCGCAGATCGAAATGCTCTTCGTACCGCCGGTAGTAGTAGGGCACGGCGGTCGCCGCGGATACTTCGGCGGCCGGAGTCGTGGTGGGCGGCAGATTATCCGTGAACGACATACCGGGCAGGTCGTGCACGCGGTTCACCGTACTCAGGGTCAGCGTCGGCCAGCGGAACTGCCATGCCCCGCCCGGGCCGGGGGCGTGGTCGACGATGAGGAAATCGGTGCCGGGCAGCAGGCCGCGGCGGCGCAGGTGATAACCCGCGGACAGGCCGGCCTGCCCGGCGCCGATCACCAGGATCGGATGGTCCGGCTTCGCCGCCTCGGTAGCCACGGACGTCGATGCTAACCGGGATTTCGCCACTGCCGCCGAGCAGCATCACGTATCACCGAAACTGCTTTTCGCGCAACACTTTCCATCACCCATCGGCCGGTCGTCCATTAAGGAACGCTACCGGAGATGTTCATATCGGGTTTCCACACGTCCGACGGCCGCCGTGCGAGCCTGAAGCAGAGCTCATGAGATCACGTACTCCGCACGCTCGGGGATGCGCACGGAATCGGGTCGCGGTGTCACACCGCTATTCGGCGGATCGATGCTCCTGAAGGGGGTTCCATTGACAAGCGCGGAAACGGCGGCACTGTCCGTACTCGGACGGCCGCTGCGCAACCACCATCCGGCGGCCACCACGACGAACTTCGACACCGAACGAGAGTTCGTGCACGCCGTACTCGAATCGGGACACTGGGGACTCGACAGTGTCGGCGGCAGGCCACTGCTGCCCGGAGCCGCGATAGACGAGACCGTCGCGGCGGGGCTCGGCGTGGAACAGGCCCGCGCCGCGGCGGAGTTCGCGCACTACCAGCAGGTTCCGCACGCCGTACCGGTGTCGAGTGGGACCAGGGCGATCGTGGTCGCGCTGATGGCCGCGGCGGTCGCCGCGCCGCTGCTGGGACGTCGCGCCCTGCTGCCCGGGATGAAAGTCCTGGTCCCCGGCCTCACCTGGCAGGCCACCCCGGCCGCGCCCGTGGACCGGCGGCTCGCACCGGTTTTCCTGGACATCGATCCGGCGACCGGGGTCCTGGACACCGGCACCGTCGTCCGCGCGCTCGAGGCCGATCGGGACCGCGAAATCGCCGCGGCCGTCATTCCGGATCTCTACTGCCGGATGGTCGATATGCCGGAGATCGCGCGGGTCTGCGCCGAGTACGGCGTCACGAGTATCGAGGATTGCGCGCACGCGCACGGCGGGGTCGTCCGCGGCAGGCCCGCGGGATCCGTCGCGGATTTCGGGACCTGGTCCTTCCAGTCCTCGAAATCCATCGGAATCGGCGAGGGCGGCATGATCTCGACGCCGCACGGACCGCTGGTCGATCAACTGGTGTCGCTGACCACCTGCGGTCGCCCGCTGGGCACCTCGGTGCCCTTCCAGGCCGGTAACGAGCGGCTTCCTGCACTCGGCGCCGCACTCCTGCGCGCCCGGATGAGACGCTTCTACACCGGCGAATTGGCAGCGAAGCAGCACGGCCTCATGGCTCTGGAATCGACGATCTCGGATACGCCGGGACTGGCGCCGATGACCTCACAACCTCATGTGGACCGGCAGATCACCTACAAGGTGCTGGCCCGGGCCGAACCGGGCGCATTCGCTGGGCTACCCCTGCCGCTACTCGCGCGGGCCTACGCTCACCTCCTCGGATGCGAGGTCACACCGGTGTACGAGCCACTGGACCGCACCGATGTCTACCAGCCGCTGACCGATCCCGCCAACCGCTGGTCCGAGAGCTACTTCGCCGCACTCGACCCGCGGAGATTCGATCTCTCCCGCGCGCATGCGCTGGCCGAGACGACATTCGCCTTCGAACACGCCGTACTGCTGGATCCGGATTTCCCAGAGCTGTTCATCCGGGCGAGCGAAATCCTCGGTGATCGCGCGGAGCACCTGCTGTCCGCGTAGTGAGCGACACTCGCTTCGCCTGCCCGTCCTCCCGGCAACGACGCCGTTCACCGATATCGAACAAGGCACCGCAAACGAATTCGAGTAGGAGAACTGTGAGCATCCGAGGTATCGCGATCGTGGGGGCATCGTCGGCGGTCGCGCCACGCCACACGGAAGCATTCGGCGCACTCCCATCGACAGAAATACGCGCACTCGTCGAAATCGACCCCGGCAAGGCGGAACTGCTGCGCGCCGCTCATCCGGATATCCCGGTGTTCGGCAGCATCGCGGAAGTATCCGCGCCGATCGACCTCGCCGTGGTCTGTGTACCGGATCCCGCCCACGGCCCGGTGGTCACCGAATGTCTCGATCGCGGCTGGCATGTGCTGTGCGAGAAACCGCTCACCGACGATATCGCCATGGCCGAGCAGTTGTTCGCGCGCGCGGACAAATCCGGACTATTCCTGGCCGTTGCCTATCAGCGACGTCATATGCTCGCCGAGCTCGGGGATCTCGTCGCCGCCGGGCTGATCGGCGATCTCTACTGGGTGAACGCCTGGTGGATGCGCCGCAGCGGTCACCCGGACTCCCGGCGCGGTATGTTCCGTCGCGGCGACGGCGTCCGTGGTGATCTGGTGCCCCATATGCTGTCGCAGACGCTGCGTTTCCTGGCACCCGGACAGCTCACGGTGGTCGCGCGGGATTGGCAGATCAACACCGGCTGGGGCAGCGAGGACACCGCCCGGGTGACCATCCGCGACGGCGCCGATGTCGAACTGCAGATCCACGCCGCCTACGACGCGCCTCATGTGAGCACCTCCGACGATTGCGGGATCACGTTGTACGGGACTCTGGGGTCGATCCATGTGGACCTGCCGACGGACCAGGATTCGCGGTGGGCCCGCAACAACCCGCCCATCCTGTACCCGCGGAACGGGTCCGCGGTGCGCAGGCTCGCCCCGGTGCCCACCACTGCCGAATGCCATCTGCTCCAGGCCGGCGCCGTGTCCGGCGGGCTGTCCTCCGGACCGGCCCCCGCCACGATCCGGGACCAGGAGATGACCTTGGTGCGAACCGTCGCCGCAGCGCAGGCCTCGGCGACCTGGGACGGTGTCGCCATCCCGGTCCACCACGCGCTCGCCGACCGTGGTGCACACAGGTCGATGTGCTGAGGAGGAGGCGAAATGGCACAGCGTGGGCCGGTCGCGGCGGCCGAACGTTATCGCTGGTACGTGGCAGCCCTGGGCCTGTTCATGCTCAACGGTCTGGGCTATGCGGCACTGGCATCGCGGTTGCCGGAACTGCGGGACGCCTACGGGCTGACCGACGCCCAGCTCGGCTTCGCGCGGACCGGATTCGTCGTCGGCCTGACCGCGACCATGTTCGTCGCACCGCAGCTGGTGCGGCGGGCGCGGGCCCGCCGGGCCGCGCCGATCGCGGCCGGGATCTACCTCCTCGGCATCGGGCTGGCGGGCGCCGGCCTGGGGTTGTGGTCGATGGTGGGCTGGCTGCTGGTCGCGGGAGCGGCGAACGCGCTGCTCGATATCGGCCAGAACGTCATCGCTGTCCGGCTCGAGAAATTCCGGATGGAAACCGGCCCGGATACGCGGGCCAACAGTCTGCTCTCACCACTGGAAGGCTTCCAGGCGGTCGGCGGTGTACTCGGTGCCGCCTTCGGCGCCGCCACCGCGGGGCGCGTCGGGCTGACGGTCTCGTTCACCGTCCTGGCGGGGGTGGGCGCCCTCGGCGCAGTCCTGGTCTTCGCACTCCTGCGCCGGTTCGATCCGTCGGCACCGGCCGGCACCCGCGGTAGTTCCCCCGAGCGCGACCGCGGCACGGTGACCGCGGGCGACCGAGGTGCCACGCCCGCGAGCGGAACGCCACCCGGGCAGGTTGCCGATCCCACACCGGGCAACACACACGCGACCGCGGCGCCGGACCGCCCGGACAGATCGCTGTCGGCCCGATTGCGCGCGGCTTATCCGCCGCAGTTGCGCCGTCTCACCGCCATGAGTTTCGCCGCCCTGCTGCTGGAGGGCGCGCTGATGAACTGGCTCACCGTCGTGGTGGTGAACGCGGGCGGTTCGCTGACGGCGGCGAGCACGGCGCTGACCGTGTTCATCGGCGCGCTGTGCGCGGGCCGTCTGGCCTACGGACCACTCAGTGGACGGCTGGACCGGGTACGTTTCGCCCGGTACTGCGGCGTACTCCTGGTCGCGGGCATCGCCGGGATCGTCCAGCCGTTCTGGCACGGTCCCGCCGCCATCACCCTGCTGTGTGCCGCGGCGGCGGGCCTCGGGCTGTCGAATCTGCACCCCTTCTGCACGGCCACGGTCGGCCACACCGCCGCGGCCGGGTCCGAGGAAACGGCGCTGGGCAAGCTGAACCGGGTGGCCTACACGGGAATCGCCCTGGAGGGTGTTCTCATCGCGGCTCTCACCGCCGTGCTGGGGCTCGACGCAGCCCTCGGTCTGCTGGGCCTGCTCGCGCTGTTGTTCGTCTTCCAGGCCCACCAGTTCGCCACCGGCACGGACGCCGTCGCGGTCCGGGTCCGATGAGACCGGCTCGGGTCGACACAACACCGGCACACCATCGTATTTCCGCAGGTTGTCCACCGTCGTGGCGTACCGTCGGGCCAACGGGGCCGCACGGGTCTCCCCCATCAGGAGGACGCCGATGTCCGATAAATCTCCGCGGAGTGCCAATTCCAAGAAGTCCGGTAAGACCCTGAAGGAAAAGCGAGCGGACAAGAAGGCCAAGGCCGATCGCAAGTCCGACGTCGGAACCACTCTCGAACCCAAGCCGTAGACGCTGCGGACCGCCCGTCACCGGCGGTGGCGGGCGGCTCCCGGCCATCGACGACACGGCACAGCCTCGGTCAGGGCACCGTCCGGGACGCGCGAATTTCCACGGCGCGGATCACGTCCGCGACGATATGGTCGAACAGCGCGTCGGCGTCGAAGCGGGTTTCGGCCCGGGCCCGTCGCAGCAGTGGCAGCTCGAGCTCCGGGCGATTGTCGAGCCACGCCCGGGGCACCGGATACTGTTCGGCGACCGGAGCTCCGGCATCGGCCCGGTAGTCGACGAAGAGCACGAAACCGTAGAGCCGGATCATCAGATCGCTGTGCACCAGCAGGGCATCGCGCAGCTCGAGTCCCACAGCGGTCAGGAATTCCAGGAAGTCCTCGGGCGCGGTCAGGCGCCGAGCGGGTATCCGCGCGTCACCGACCTGTTCGTCCAACGCGACCAGCAGAGCCCGGGGGTGCCGCCGGCCGGCGGCGCGATGGAGCTCGCAGAAACCGCGCAGACTCGCGCGCCACTCCCCCGGGTCCAGAACCGGATCGGGTAATCCGGACAGCCACAGCTCCACCGCCCGGTCCACGACATCCTGCCGATCCCGTACGTGCCGGTACAGGGCCCGGACCGTCACACCGAGGTGGGCGGCGAGATCCTGCATCGTGACGGCCGCGAATCCGGACCGGCCCGCCAGTTCGAGCATGGCGGCCGCGATGGACTCGGCGTTCAGCGTCGCACGACCGGCCCGTGTCACCGGACTGCGGCGGCGCCGTCCCGGCGGTAGCGGTTGGGACATGACCGCACCCTACCCACGATCATTGCCGTTCACAATGCATTGACATCAAGGAGCGGCGTTCGCACACTGGTGAGGCCGCCACTGCCCCGAGGTGCCGGTATCTCCCGTACGAAAGGCTGGCCGATGAACACCGGCGATCTCCGCAATCCCGCACTGGACACCCTGGTCACCGAACTCCAGCGGCGCAGCGCCGACCAGGTCCCGTCGATCACGTCCTATTTCGCCGGGCGCGCCGAGCGCGGCGACGCCGCGGACCTCGTCGATCTCGACTCCCGCTCCGCCGCGTTCCTGGCCGATAAGCTCGTGGCCCTCGAACACGACAAGGCGCTGCTCTGCCATCGCCTTTGCCTGGCGCTGCGGGCCCGCAGAATCGTGGAAATCGGTACCTCGTACGGTGTTTCGACGCTCTACCTCGCCCAGGCCGTCCGGATGGTGGTGGCGGCGGACGGCGGCTCGGGAACGGTGATCGGCACCGAGCACGAGCCCGCGAAGGCGGCGGCCGCCCGCGACCATTTCCGCGCCGCGGGCCTGCAGTCCTATATCGACCTCCGGGAAGGCGACCTCCGCCGCACCCTGCTCGATCTGGACGAACCCGTCGACCTCGCGCTGATCGATATCTGGCCCGCGATGGCACGGCCCGCCCTCGAACTGCTCACACCGAAACTCCGGGCGGGCGGGGTACTTCTCATCGACAACACCGAGGACCGGCCCGAAATCTATCGCGACACTTTCGACTACCTCGACGACCCGGCGAACGGCCTGCTCACCCAGACCCTCCCGTTCCGGGGCGGACTGGAGATGGTGGTGAAGCTGTAGCCGGAATGCGCCGGTCCCCGATGCCGGAGCGCGAGCCCCGGGCACCTGTCGGGCCGCGTCGTTATTCTGCGGGGATGGTCAAACCCGATCCGGCACTGCGACGCCTCATGCGCGACACGGCGAAACTGCTGCAGCCGTACGGCTTCCACGGTGACGAACCGCGCTGGGTGCGGATCGAAGCGGGTGGGGTCGCCTCGGTCGGCCGCACCCGGATCTCGCGGACCTGGAGTGCCGGGCAGCAGGTCGTCGGATTCGGGCTGTACTCGAGCGCCACCCCCGCGGCGTGGTGGGAGTTCGGCAATTGGCGCAACGCCCGGATGGGCCTGCCACCCGTACCGCTGGAGGATGCCACGGGCCCCGATCTGGTGGATACCGGTCCGCCGGGCGGGCCGGAACCGGTGTGGTCCCTGCGTATCGACCCGGACCGGCCCGGTGGGCATGCCCTGCAACACGATATCGACACCATCCGCGACGAGCTGCCCCGGCGCGTCCACGCCCATGCCCGCCGCGCCCTGCAACTCGCGGATCCCGGCCGGTACCTCGACGAACTGCTGCGGCAACCCGACCCCCGCCTGGGGACCTGGGAGGCGATCGTGGTTCTGCTGGCCGAACGCGGGCCCGGACCGGACCTCGAGGACGCGATAGGCCGGCTCCGGCAGTGCTTCGCCGGTCGTGAGCCGTCCGGCTACGCGCACGACATCATCGAATTCGCACAGGCCCGCGCCCTGTCCGCCTGAGGAATCCCGCTGGGCGCACCGGGTAGGCTCACCCGGGTGAATACTCCGGTGGATGGCGGCATTCAGATCGAGGTGGTCCGGGTTTTCACCGACGCCACCGGCGGATTCGGCAATGCGCTCGGCATCGCCCGCGCCGGCGATGTGATCGGCGCCGACCATCAGGCCCTGGCCGCCCGGCTCGGTTACAGCGAAACCGTGGTCGTCGACAACCCGCGGAGCGGCACCGCCCGGATGCGCATCTACACGCCCACTGTGGAACTCCCCTTCGCCGGTCACCCCACGGTCGGCGCGGCCTGGTGGCTGGCCGATCAGGGCACACCGGTCACCACCCTGGAGGTACCCGCCGGGCCGGTGGCCGTCGCGGAGGCCGACGGTCTCGTCCGAGTCCGTGCGCGCCCGGAGTGGGCGCCCGATTTCACCTTCCACGAATTCGACGACCTCGAACTTCTCGCCACCGTGGACCCCGCCGAATTCGACAGTGGCCACCACTATCTCTGGGCCTGGACCGACCGCCGGCGGGGCGCCGTCCGCGCCCGGATGTTCGCCCCGGCCATGGGCATCGCCGAGGACGAGGCCACCGGCGCCGCCGCCATCGCCCTGACCGGCCGCCTCGGTCGTGGTCTGGAGATCACCCAGGGGCGGGGCTCCCAGCTGTTCACCGACTACGATCCCGACGGCTGGGTCCACCTGGGCGGCCGCGTGGTGCCCGATCACCCGGTAATGCTGTAGGCGCCTGGATCGGGCAACCGGCGCCGGCGGCATGGCCTGACGGCCCTCGGACCATGACCGGGCGCTGCCGAACGCCGAGACCTGCTCAGGTCTGTGAACGCACCCCTGTGACGCTCGACAGCGGCGCGTACCGGCGGTAAGCATGTGCGGATGGGTAACCGCCGAGACCAGATCAAACGTGTGGCCGCCGGGCTCTTCGTCGAGCACGGGGTGGCGGGTACCAGCGTGCGCGATATCGCCGAGGGCGTCGGCATCCTGTCCGGCAGCCTGTACCACCATTTCCCGTCCAAGGATGCGATCGCGTTCGCGATCCTCAGCGATTTCCTGACCGATCTGAACGCGCGCTACCGCTCGGTGTTACCGCATGTCACGGGGATGCGCGAGGAGTTGCGCGCGCTGGTCCATTCGTCGATCGAGGTCGCCGACGCGCACGCGTACGCGACCGAGATCTATCAGAACGAGAAGACGTATCACGGCCCCGAGGCACCCGCCGAGATCGCGGACGCGGTCCGCGAGGCGCACACCTTCTGGATCGCCGCGGCGACCAAGGCCAGTGCCTGCGGCGAACTGCGGGCCGGTCTCGATCCCGTCGAGTTCGCGCGGATGCTCCGCGAGGGTGTGTGGTGGTCGATCCGCTATCACCGGGAACACCTCGCGGAGCGTTGTGATGAGGTGACCGATACGGTGGTCGCCGCGTTCGTCGACGGTGGCGCAGCGCCGGCCGCCCGCCCGGATACGGGCCCGCCCACCGACTCCCGGACGATCACCGATCGGCTCGACCGTATCGAACGGCAGCTGGAAATCCTGGCGAATTCGCTGCTCACCGACTCCTAGCCGGGCGCCGGCAGGGCAGCCGCGCAGGCAACCCATTGACAGCCGGAGTGGCACAGGACACACTCTCAAGCACTCGCTTGGTTCAAACCAAGCGTTCGCTTGATTGGTGGTGGTCTCATGAGACGTACCCGGATGCTTCCCTGGGTACTGGCCGCGGCGTTACTGCTCGCGGGATGCGCTCAGGTCCGGGAACCGGTGGACGATTACATCGTCCTCGGTATGGACGAGGATTCGACCGGACCGGGCGCGTCCTACTCGACGATCGCCGGCGACACCGTCCGGGCGACGGTCGAGCGCCTCAACGCCGAAGGCGGTATCGCCGGCAAACAGGTCCGTCTGGTGGTGGAGAACGACGAGAGCAGTCCGACGAACACGCCGTCCATCATCCGCAAACTGGTCGATCAGGGCGCCTCGGCGATCATCCTGGCCACCGGCAGCGGATCGGCCCTGCAGGCCAAACAGATTTCGCAGTCCACCGAGGTCGTCACCATCGCGCCCGCCGCGCTGACCGATGCGGTGGCCGGGCCCCCGGGCAACGAGTTCGCCTATATGGTTCCCAACCCGCTGGCCCAGTACGCGGACGTGTACTGCGGAGCCTTTGCCGCGCAGGGCAAGAAGCGGCTCGGTGTCCTGGCCGACTCGAGCCCCGCGATCGCGGGCATCCTCGCCACGCTCGATCCGGCGCTGGACAAATGCATCGAAGTCGTCGGCACCCAGAAGGCCGCCGTCGACACCGCCGATCTCACCGCGGGTGTGACCCGGCTGCTCGACAGCGATCCCGATGTCGTGCTCGTCGCCAGCGTCGGCGGGCATTTCGAGCTCCTCGCGCAGAACACGCTGCACCGGCTGGCGCCCGGGTTACAGCGATTCTCCCTGGCCTCGATCGGCAACCAGCCCAAGTCGTGGAAGCTGGCCACGCCCGGCTCCCTCGACGGTCTCGTGTACATGGGAAGTCTCAGCAACGACAATCCACGCACCGCGGATCTGCAGAAATGGTTGCGCACGGTCAAAGGACCCGACTATTCCGTCACCGCCTACGACGCACAGGCCTACGACTCGGTGATGCTGCTCGCCCGCGCGATCGAACTCGCCGGAACCCATACCGACCGGCAGCGCCTCAATCAGGCGATGCAGCAGGTCCGCGGCCTTCCGGCCAGTTTCGGGCGGGCACCGCTGACCCTGTCGTTCGCGCCCGACGACCATATCGCCCCGGATTCGGCCTGCGGGCTGGTGCTCACCGAGTTCGGCCCCGGCAATGTGCCCACCGGTCCCTGGCCGGAATACCAGCCGGACTGCACACCGAAGGGGGCCGCGCGATGAGTGATCCACAGTTGTGGCTCGCCGGAGCCGAGATCGGCTGCTTCTTCGCTCTCGTCGCCCTGTCGATCTACCTGGTGGTCGTGGGCGCCTCGTTCTTCAACTTCGCGGCGGGACCGTACGCGATGGCCGCCGCCCTGCTCACCGGATACGCGGCCGCCACCTGGGGCCTGCCGATCCTGCTGGGTGCCGTGCTGGGAATCGCCGCGGCGGTGGCGGTCTCACTGGTGACCGAGGTCGTCGTCGTCCGGCCGGTGCAGCGGAGATCGGGGGGCGCCGAACTTCCCGCCCTGGTCGCGGTCACGGCAACCCTGTTCGCCATCCAGCAGTTCGCCGGCACGATTTTCGGCCGGACCCCCGTACCGGTGGCGAATGTCTTTCCCATCCCGGACTTCCACATCGGATCGGTCGCCGTGCAGGGTATGACCGCCACCATCGTCGGGGTCACCCTGGTCGTCCTGCTCGCCACCGTCCTCTGGCTACGGATCACCGCCACGGGGCAGTTCTTACGCGCTGTCGGCGACAACCACGACGCCGCGCGGATGGTCGGTGTGAACGTCAACCGGGTCCGGTTGTGGGCGTTCGGCCTGTCCGGAGCCATCGCGGGAATCGCGGGAATCGTCTTCGCGGCCAAATCCGGCGCCCAGTTCACCAGCGGATTGTCCTGGACCCTCACCGGGTTCCTCGCGCTCGTCGTCGGCGGTACCGGTAAACCCTGGGCGCCACTGATCGGCGGACTCGCGCTCGGCTGGGTCCAGGTGTTCGGCAGCTTCTACTTCGGCGCGACCGGCAGTTCGTTCGCCACTTTCCTGGTCGCCCTCGTGTTCTTCGCGTTCCGGCCCGAAGGCCTGTTCCAACGAAAGGTGCGTGTGTGATGAGTGATACCGCGCTCGTGACCGCCCGGCCCGCCGTCCGGACCGCACTCGGGGAACTCGTCGTCGGCGTCGCTGTCGTCGCGGTGGTGTTGCTCTGGATGGGACCCAGTCTGTACCGCCAGGATCTTGTCTTCCTGGCCGCCACCTACGCACTGGTGGCGCTGGGCATGTATCTGCCCTTCGTGCTGGCCGGCTCGCTGTCCATGGCCTACAGCGCCTATGCCGCGCTCGGCGCGTACGCGGTCGCGTACCTGTCGGTCGAGAAGGGGCTGTCCCCGTGGTGGGGCTGGCTCACCGGCACGGTGATAGCCGCCGGGGTCGCCCTCGTGCTCGCGATGGCCACCAGGAAGCTCTCCGGCTTCTATCTCGCCGCCGTCACTCTGCTCTTCGCGATCGCGTTCGAACACTGGCTCGGCGACGCCACCACGATCACCGGCGGCGCCTCGGGTATCTCCGGTATCCCGGTGCCCACCGTGTTCGGCTGGGAACCGCCCCGCTATGCCCAGGTGGTGGCCGCCGTGGTCTTCGTCTGCGTGGTCGCGGTGCTGATCGACCGGCTACGCCGATCCCCGTGGGGGCTTGCGCTGTCCGCCGCCCGCGAGAATGCGCCGGCGGTGCAGTCCGCCGGAATCTCGCCGACCCATCTGACCGTGGTGGCACTGGCCGCGGGCGCGGCGATCGCCTCGACCGGCGGTGCCCTGTTCACGGTGTCGGTGCAGGCGGTGACCCCGGAGACGTTCGGTCTGGACCTGGTCTTCCTGGCCATTTTCATGCCGATCATCGGGGGTCGCGGATCGGCCTGGGGCGCTCCGCTGGGCGCGCTGATCGTTGTGGCCGTCACCCTGAACATGCCCGGCTACCAGGGTTCGGGCGAACTCCTGCTGGCCGTCGTGGTGCTGGTGATCCTGTTGCTCGCACCCGGCGGCGTCATCGGCTGGGCCCGGCAGATTCTCGAACGACTCGTACCGTCGCGCGCACAGGACAGGGGGTGACCACGATGGCCCCGGCGAACTCCCCGGCCCTGCTGTCCGTGGCCGGAGTGACCAAACAGTACGGTGGCGTCACCGCCGTCGACGATGTCGGATTCGACCTGCCCGCCGGTACTGTCCTGGGCCTGGTCGGCCCCAACGGCGCGGGCAAGACCACGCTGGTCGACTGCATCGTCGGCACCCAGTCCGCGAACGCGGGCACGATGCGATTGGACGGCCGGGCACTGCCCGCCGGTCCCGCCGCGCGGGCCCGGGCCGGATTGGCCCGCACCTTCCAGCACCCGCAGCTGGCCTTGGAGCTGACGCCCGTCGAGAACATCGTGCCCGGTATCGTCGGACGCTCGATGGGCTCCTACGGCGCCGCACTACGCGCGTTCCTGCGAGGTCTCGGTGGAATGCCGCCGCCGGTGCTCGCCCGGGCGCGGTCCGTGGCCGAGGAGTACGGCGTCACCACCGATCCCGTGCCCACCGGCAGCCTCGGTCTCGGGTCCCAGCGGCTTGTCGAAATCGCGCGCGCCATGGCCGCGCGGCCACGGGTGCTGCTGCTGGACGAACCGTTCGCCGGATCGGATACGGAAGGCATTGCGGCGATCTCCCACGCCATCCACCAGGTACGCGACTCCGGACGATCGGTCGTACTGGTCGACCACAATGTGGACCTGCTCGCCGAACTCGCCGATTCGGTGGTACTGCTGGCGGACGGCCGGGTGGCGTTCACCGGCACCCCGCAGGACTGTATGCGCAGCACGGAGATGCGCGCGGTGTATTTCGGTAGCGCCGAGGAGGCACGATGATCACCACCGGCGAACTCACCGTCCGGTACGGAAAGGCCGTCGCCGTCCGGGGCGTCGCCTTGGCAGCACGATCCGGTGAGGTCACGGCCGTGGTCGGACCCAACGGCGCCGGAAAATCGAGTCTGCTGTCCGCGATTTTCGGCAGCACCCCGGCGACCGGCACCGTCACCGTGGACGGCGATGACCTCGGCGGGACCGCGGCGCAGCGGCGGCTGCGCGCCGGCGTCGCCTTCGTCCCCCAGGGCCGGCAGTTGTTCCCGCGCCTGACCGTCCGGGAGAATCTGGAGATCGGTGCCCGGGTCCTGGGCGCGCGAAACGAGGTACTCGACACAGCGTTCGAGCGGTTCCCGATTCTGCGGACCCGGTCCAAACAGCTCGCCGGTGTCCTGTCCGGCGGTGAACAGCAGATGCTGCTTCTGGCACGTGCCCTGCTGGTCATGCCCCGGGCACTGCTCCTGGACGAGATGACCACCGGGCTGTCACCGAAGATCGCCGGGGAGCTGCTCGACCATGTGCGCGGCTTCGCGGACTCCGGAATGACGGTGATCGTCGCCGAACCGGCACTGCACCGCGTGTCCCGGATCGTGGACCGCGGATATGTCATGCTCCGCGGGTCCGTGTCCGCACCGGAGGCCGACGCCGACGCGCTCGGTAGCGCCTACCGGGCCGCCATGGGGATACTCGAGGAGGCTCTGTGAAGGAGCACGCACCCACCGCCGCTCTCGCCGATTCGGCCGGATTCGCCGCCGACCCCGCCGCGTTCACCGAATACTCCGTCGCCGACCTGGTCCGGCACTGGGCCCGCACCCGGTCGGCGGACCCCGCCTATATCGGCCCCGGCGGGGTCACGACCTGGGCCGAATACGATCGGCTCGCCGACCGCGTCTGCGAGACCCTGCTCGCGCTCGGCGATGTTCCGGCGGCCACGGTGTATCTGCCCGATACCGTGCAGTTCCACGCGACCCTGGTCGGTGCCTACCGCGCCGGAGTGCTCACCGTCGCCGTCGGGGCGCGCTCCGGGCCGGCGGAGCTCGCCCATCTGATGTCGCAGTCGAACTCCACCGTGCTGGTCACCACCAGCGACAACAGAGGACGGCCGGTATCGGACCTGTTGCGGGAGTTGCGAGCCAGGGACGCCCCCGACGCCGATCTGGTGCTGGTCGACGGCGACCGGCTCTCCACCACCGCGCCGGTCGACCGGCCACGCGCTCCCCGCACCGGTCCGGCGTTCACGGTGGACGATGTATGCCTGCTCAACAGCACATCGGGCACCACCGGCCGGCCGAAATTGGTGATGCAGACCCAGCGACGATGGAGCAGCTTCGCCGCGATCGCCTGCCGCAACGCCGCGATGAGCGAAGGGGAGACCATCGCCGCTTTCGTGCCCGCGCCGTTCGGATTCGGGCTGTGGACCTCACACTTCCTGCCCGCGCTGCTCGGGCGGCCGGCGCTGGTGATGGATCGTTTCGACGCGGCCGCGGCGATCGACCTGATGGCCCGGTACCGTGCCACCGTTCTGGCCTGTGTGAGCACGCAATTCCGGATGATGCTGCAAACACCGGACCGGGCCCTGGCCCGGGCGGACGCGTTGCGGGTGATGTTCACCGGCGGTGAGGCCGTGCCCTACACCGAAGCCAAACGTTTCGAGGACGTCACCGGGGCGCTGGTCCTGCAGTTCTACGGTTCCAACGAGACGGGTGCGGCCAGCGCCACCACGGTCGACGACGACGAGCGGACCCGGCTCCGCACCGGCGGCCGCCTCCTGCCGGAGATGAACGTCCGTATCCTCGAAGACGGTGCACCCCCGGCGATCCCGGGCAGCCGGCGCGGGCAGCCGGCGGTACGCGGGCCGCTCATGTCCCCCGGTTACTGGAACGACGAGGCCGCGAACGCCGAACTGTTCACCGACGACGGCTGGATGCTGCTCGGCGATATCGTCGAAGTCGACGACGCGGACCGCTTGCGGGTGGTGGGCCGGTTGGCGGATCTGATCATCCGGGGCGGAAAGAACATCTCCGCACTCGAAGTGGAGGATTTCGTGCGTGAGCATCCGGCGGTGGAAATGGTCGCGGCCGTCGGGGTCCCCGATGCGATCTTCGGTGAACGGCTCTGCGCGGCCGTCACATTGACGCCGGGATCCGGTCACCTCACCCTCGGGGAACTCACCACCTGGCTGCGCGAACGCGGTATCACCCGCGAGTATCTCCCGGAACGGCTGCGGGTACTCCCCCGGATGCCGATGGCTCCCGGCGGGAAGATCGCGAAGGCACAGGTCCGGCAGCTGGTCGAGCAGGACGCGGTGGACACCGAAACCTGAATTGCCCGCAACACGATGCTCCTGCGCACCGGCGGCGGCCGCCACCGATACCGGCAGTCCGCCGCGGCCCCGGTATCCGGGACCGCTTTCCGGATCGCTCGATGCGGCGGCTTCAGTCCGCCCGCGGCATCTGCAGCCTTGTCTCGTAGGCGATCTCGTAGCCTTCGAGCTCGCGGCGGACCAGTTTGCCGGTCGCATTGCGGGGCAGTTCGTCGATGAAGACGATATCGCGGGGGACCTTGTGCCGTGCGAGGTTGGCCCGCACGTACAGTTTGATCTCCTCCTGGTCGAGAACCGCGTCCCGGGCCGGGACGACGAACGCCCGCAAGCGGGTGCCGAAATCGCGATCCTGCACGCCGATGACCGCAGCCTCCAGAATATCGGCGCGCCCCGCGAGCAGATTCTCTACTTCCAGGGGAAAGACGTTCTCACCGCCGGAGATGATCATATCGTCGTCGCGACCGTCGATGAACAGCCGTCCGCCGACGTCGAAATGGCCGATATCGCCGCTGGACAGCATCCCGTCGACGATCTCCTTGTTCCGGCCGTCGGTGTAGCCGGCGAAACTCAGGCCGCTGGCGACGAATATCGTGCCCACCACACCGGCAGTGGTGACCTTCCGGCGGTGCTCGTCGTAGATCGCGACCCGGCATCCGACCGGAGGGCGGCCCACCGTACCGGGCGCGACCCGCATATCCTCCGGCGTCGCGACGGCCGCGACCGCGACCTCGGTGGAGGCGTAGAGGTTGTAGAGGACATCCCCGAATGCCCGGGCGGTGCGGTGAGCGAGGTCCGGTGACACCGGAGATCCGGCGGAGAAGATCACCCGCAGCGACGAGGTGTCGTACTGCGCGAGGACGTCGGGCCCGAGGTCGACGATGCGCTGCAGCATGGTCGGCACCAGGACCAGGCTCGCGGCGCGATTCTGCGCGACCGCCGCGAGGGTCTCCCGCGGATCGAATCTCCGCCGGCGCAGCACCACTTTGTTGCCCAGCGCCCAGCCGAGCGTGAACTGCGACAGACCGGTGCCGTGGAAGATGGGGGCCGCCATCACCATGGTGTCGTCGCGCGGCACCGGCACCCGGTCCAGGAACTGCGCCGATTGCCACGGCGAGACCTTGTCGCGGGGTGCGCCTTTGGGCGTTCCGGTGGTGCCGCTGGTCAGGATCACAGTGCCGCCGGCCCGCTCGGGAGCCGGCAGCGCGTCGTCGGAGTTGTAGGCGATCAGCGCGTCCATCGTCACCGCCGACGGGTCCAGCGGATGAACGGCATCGGTCCAGGTGTAGATCCGTGGCGTCGCCGGCCCGATGCCGTCGAGCACCGCGGTGAACTCGACATCGGCGAGGATCGCCCCGACGCCTTCGCGCCGGGCGACATCGGCCAGCTGGGGTTTCGCGAACCCGGTGTTCATCAACACCACCCGGGCGCCGAGCTTGCCGGCGGCCAGCAGAGTCAGCACCAGACCGCGGTGGTCGCGGCACAGCGCCGCGACCACCGTCCCCGGTCCGATTCCGGCCGACCGCAGACCCCGTGCGAGTGCGTTCGATTGACGATCGAGCTGGTCGAAGGTCAGGGTCCCGCGCTCGTCGACGAGAGCGGCCGCGTGCCGGCGGCGGCGCACGGCATGGGCGAGCACGGTGGCGAACGGACCGTACACCCGTGCATTGCGCGCGGTGCGGACCAGCTCGTCGGGACGCTTCGGGTCGAGCATGCCGCGCCGGCGCAGGACGGCGGCCGCAGCCACCGCATCAGTGATCGTCCGCAACGACGCTCGCGGCGAGGGCAATTTCATCGGCACAGAAACCTCCGGACGTTCGGCGGCCATCCACCTCCACGTATGCCCGCCGAGGCCGACAGTGTGAGGTCGGAAACCACATTTGGTGTGAATACTGAATCACTTAATGCCTCAACTATGCATGTAAACCATCAATCATGGATTGGAATACTACATAGCTTGTGAGAGTATGGAAGAGAATTCCTCTCGATCATGCATGGAGGCGCGATGTCAGGTTCTGCGTCGGCGAAGCCGGATGAACGGCAGCCCGATCCGAGGGAACGCCACAAGTACCTGGCCGGTCCGGGCGCCCTGCTCGGCGGTCCGGCGAATGTGGTGATGCAACTGAGCCTGGCGCCGGTCGGCCGCGGCGTCGTCGAGAGCACCGTCGAGAGCGGGCGTTTCGATCTACATCCGCGTAAGCGCGGGCGGACGACACTGACCTACCTGGCCGTCGCCATGCTGGGAACCGACGAGGAACGCGAGGCCTACCGTGCCGCCACCGATTCCTCGCATCGGCACGTGCGGTCGAGGCCCGGAAGCCCGGTGAAATACAACGCCTTCGACCCGGAGCTGCAACGGTGGGTCGCCGCGTGCATCTACCGCGGGGTTGTGGATTCGCTGACCTTCCTCTACGGCCCGCTCGGCGACGAGGACGCCGACGAGCTGTATCGGGAATCGGCCAGGTTCGGCACCACACTGCAGATGCGCCCGGAGATGTGGCCTGCCGATCGCTCGGCCTTCGCCGAATACTGGGCATCGACGAGTGCCCTGATCTGCCTGGACGACGAGGTGAAGGCCTACCTCCTCGAGCAGGTGGTCGATCTGGGCCCCTACAACCGGCTCGAACAGCTGCTCTTCCGCCGCGTGAACAGATTCTTCACCACCGGCTTCCTGCCTCCGCGCTTCCGCGAGGAACTGGGCCTGCGGTGGGGTCCGGGCAGGCAGCGGGCTTTCGAACTGGTCATGCGGGTCATCGGCACGATCACGGCGGCCGGTCCCGAAAGCTGGCGGCTGTACCCGCTGAACCGGCATCTCGCGGATATGCGGCGACGACGGGCCCTCGGCAAACCCCTGGTCTGACCGGAACCCGGCCGGCGGGTGACCGGACCCCGGTCAGCCCTCGTCCGCGCCGGGCTGCGCGCGCAGTGCCGCCAGCGCCAGGCGCGCGTAGCGGCGCCAGATATCGGGGTCCCGGATACCGAGATCGATCAATACGCGGGCCGCACCGGACACCAGCACCTGGACATCCATCCCGCTGGCATCCGCGCGCAGACTGCCCTGCGCACGACCGAGGGCCAGGATCTGTTCCAGCTGCCGTTCGAGGCGCTCATCGCCGAGCCCCTCGACACCGCTGAGGACTTCGATCATCAGCCGGTCCTGGGCCAGGCGGGCGGTTATCCGCTCCAGCAGGCCCTCGAGCGCGTGATAGGCATCGACCCGTGCATCCGCCACGGCAGCGGCGGTGAGTTCGTGGAACCATTCGAAATGCATCCGGGCCAGCGCGCGCACCAGATCGGCCTTGGTGGGATAGCTGCGATAGACCGTCGCCTTGCCGACACCCGCACGGGCGGCGACCTGTGGAATGGTGGCGCCGATTCCGTGTTCGGTGAATACATCGATCGCGGCGGCCAGGACCCGCTCGTGGTTCTGGCGGGCATCGGCACGGCGTCCGGCCCAGTTCTCCGCATCGGTCACCGGCGCATCCGACTTCGCTGTCGTCATACCGGTCATGGTCTCGCGTAACCCGTATCGGGACATATCCATTCGCAGTGAGACCCACGTCTCACAACAGGGGTCGGGGTGAGTTCCTCCACATCCGCCTCCTTCAAGTGGACCCTCGGGTCCGCTCACTCATACCCTGAAGCATAACCGGACCATATGGTCCACATAGCCGCTTGGAGGAGACCCCATGGCGTGGCAGTTGTTCCGGCTCGGCCGCTGGTCATTCGTGCACCGCAAGGCGGTCGCGGCCATCTGGGTGGTGCTGCTCGCCGTGCTGGCGGTCGGCGCGGGGACCCTGTCGGGAAAGACCAGCGATAAATTCGAACTCCCCGGTATCGAATCCACGCAGGCGTTCGAACTCATCGAGCAGCGCAGCCCGCAGGCGGCCCCCGACGGCGCCACCGCACGCGTCGTGTTCGAGGCGCCCGAGGGACGGTCGCTCACCGAACCCGACTATCACGCCGCCGTGACCACCGCACTGCGGGGACTGACCACCGAGAACGTGCAATCGGTGGCGGATCCGTTCACCGGCGGCACCCTGTCCGAGGACGGCCGGGTCGGCTACGCCGCGGTGAGCTACAACAAGACCTCGACCGAACTCCCCCAGTCCGACCGGACGGCGCTCGAGGACGCCGGGCACGCCGCGGAACGCGGCGGGCTGCAGGTCGCCATCGGCGGCGACGCGCTGAACGAGGTCGAGATGCCGCTCGCCGAGGTGATCGGCGTCGCCGTCGCCCTGGTGGTGCTGGCCATCACCTTCGGCTCGCTGGTGGCCGCCGGCATGCCCTTGCTGACCGCCCTCGTCGGTGTCGGGATCGGGATGCTGGCCATCACCACCCTCACCGGGTTCGTCGAGCTCAGCTCGGTGACCCCGGCGCTGGGCACCATGCTCGGCCTGGCGGTCGGTATCGATTACGCGCTGTTCATCATGTCCCGGTACCAGAGCGAGGTCCGCGCGGGCCGCTCGCTCGAGGAGGCGGCCGGACGCGCGGTCGGCACGGCCGGTTCGGCGGTGGTATTCGCGGGGTTGACCGTGATCATCGCGCTGGTCGGCCTGGCGGTGTGCAATATCGGGTTCCTGACCCAGATGGGCCTCGGCGGCGCGTTCACCGTGGCGATCGCCGTCCTCATCTCACTGACCCTGCTGCCCGCGATCCTCGGCTTCGCCGGTGCGAAGGTCATGAAGGGGCGGCCCCGCTATATGACCACCGCGGACGGCGGTGCGGACTACCGCACCCACGGCCGCCGCTGGGTGGAGGCCCTCTCCCGGCACAAATGGCCTGCGCTCGCCGGCGGTATCGCCCTCGCGGCCGTGGCCGCCATCCCGATGACGTCCATGCAACTCGCCCTGCCCGACGACTCCAGCAAACCCGTCGGCAGCGAGGCCCGGACCGCCTACGACCTCATCTCCGACAACTTCGGCGCGGGCGCCAACGGTCCGCTCGTCGTGGTCGTCGACACCGCACAGGCGTCGAACCCCGCCGCGGCCGTGCAGGCCGCCACCGACGATCTGCAGACCCTGGCCGGCCGGGCCGGGTCCGGTATCGCCACCGTCGTCCCGGCGGTCACCGGTACCTCCCCGCAGGACCAGCAGATCTTCACCCGGCAGCTCGAGACGGTCCGGTTCGCGACCATCACCGTGATTCCCACGTCCGGCCCCTCGGAGCAGGCCACCAAGGATCTGGTCGACGAGATCCGCACCACCGTCGCCGACCTCCCGTCCGAGACCGGCGCCCGCGCCCTGGTCACCGGCCAGACCGCGGTCGGGGTCGATATCGCCGGCAAACTCAGCCAGGTCTTCCCCATCTACCTGGCCGTGGTAGCGGGCCTGGCGATCTTCCTGCTGATCGCGGTGTTCCGCTCCCTGTGGGTGCCGATCAAGGCGGCGCTGGGCTTCCTGCTCTCGGTCGGCGTCTCCCTCGGCGCCACGGTCGCGGTCTTCCAATGGGGCTGGCTCAACCAGCTCATCGGACTCGATTCGACCAGTCCCGTGCTGTTCATCCTGCCGATCCTGCTGACCGGCATCTTGTTCGGGCTCGCGATGGACTACGAGGTGTTCCTCGTCAGCCGGATGCGTGAGGCCTACGTCCACGGGGCCCCCGCCCGCCGCGCCGTGATCGACGGGTTCGCCCACAGTGCCCGCGTGGTCGTCGCCGCGGCCATCATCATGGTGGGTGTTTTCGCCGGGTTCGCCCTCACCGACGACGTCATCCTCAAGACCATCGGCTTCGCCCTCGCGGTCGGTGTCCTGGCCGATGCATTCCTGGTCCGGATGCTGATCGTCCCGGCGTTCATGCTCATCGTCGGCGAACGGATCTGGTGGCTGCCGAAATGGCTGGCGCCCCTGGTGCCGTCGCTCGATATCGAAGGTGAGAAGCTCACCCAACGGCTCGATTCCGATACCGCCGCCGGCGACGATCGCGTCCTCGCCTCGCACTGACCGGGACCGATCCACAGGACAACGGCGAAGCGGGCCGCGGCACCAGGAACTCGCGAACCCGGCCCCGGCCGAATTGCCGCCGGGCAGCAGCGCGGAGGGTCCCGCGTGCACCGCGTGCGCC
>NZ_JBEZYU010000023.1:0-85699 GCF_040638875.1 Nocardia sp. NPDC024068
GCGACCGCACCGATCGCGGCCCATTCCGAATCGTGCTGATCCCGGACCTCGGCGACCATCCGCACGGCCCGCTCACGCAGCTCTTGCGGGTACTTCTTCGAACTCACAGACTTCATCCTCGCTCAAGAGACGAAGCCTCCCGACATGCCGGGGCGATTCATTGCCGAGGTCGGGTCCCGGACAAAGTCGAGGTCGAGTCGAGGGGGACGGTTACACGAACCCATGGCTTTGGGGGTTCCGCTGGACACGGGTGAAGTGAACGGGAATGCGGTGGAGTCTCGGACAGGTGAGAAGCGCGGCCTCGCTTGGCGTCGAGTCTCGTGGGTGAGCAGCAATCGGTGAGAGCTAGCGGTTCGGACGATGTACTGATCCGGCATGGCACCCCCGGGGCATCGCATCCCCGGCACGACACCCCGCATCGCACTCCCGGCACTGCGCACCGGGGACCGCGGCGGTGCGCAGTGCGCCCCCCCGCAGTGCGCCCCCCCCCCCGCAGTGCTCCCCCGCATCGCGTCGCACCGCGCACCGCATCGCACCACACTGCACCACACCACACCACACCACACCACGCACCACACCGCACCACGCACCGCACCGCACCACACCGCACCACGCACCGCACCACACCGCACCACGCACCGCACCGCACCACACCGCACCGCGCACCGCACCACGCCGCGCACCGCACCACGCCGCGCACCGCACCACGCCGCACCACGCACCACGCACCGCACCGCGCACCACACCGCACCACCACACCGCGGGCATCGCGCATCGCGTCTTCACCACCGCGTATCGGACATCGCGCATCGCGCATCGCACTCGGCCACCGCTCACTTGGCCACCGCTCGCCGTTCGGCACGGCTGCTACCCCATGTCCGGCCGTTGCCCAGTCGAAATTGAGGTCCCGAAGCTGTGGCCGCCAAGTTGATGCCGCGATAACTCGCAGACGGCACAGGTGTTGCCGGCCTGGCGAGGAGGTGTGGGAGGGCCGATCCGTTCTACTCCCCCTGACGAAATGAAATCCGGAGAAAAAGGAGCGGAATCGGCACCGTTCCGACCGCCGCCCTTCATGTGTCATCGGCACCGGTGTACGGCGGTGGCTGTCTTCCGTCCGTTGATCCCGGTCGGACCGGTCTGCGGGCCCGGCGGTACCGCGGGCCCGGAGCTCCATCTCACGGCTTCCGAAGGAAGGCTCGGAGTTGAGAACCGTAGTGGATCGGTGCCACCCAGTTCCGATGGTGCGTGACGTCCGGCTCCCGCATCAATGTTTCACGGGAAACATCGATGCGATTCGGGCGCAAACCGGTCTCCGGAGGTTGCGTCACAGGACGAAAACAGCGGAGTTGTGCGTGTCGCGGGCGCGTCGCAGCGATTCAGCTTTCTTATCCCGTCCGTGACTGGCAAGCTATTCAACGTCGGGCGTGAGCGTCGGTGCCACGGAGGAAACTTCGTATCGCAGTGATGATGCTCCGCTCGGTCGACTGGCGGCTCAGCGTCAGCGTCGGAGGAGGTAGCTTCGCGTGACCACGCATCGGTGCGAAGCCGCCCGGTCAACACGGACGCCGCGGTCCTGGTCGTGGATCATGATTCGATCCCGTCCGGCTGGTTTCGACGATATGACGCCGGCGTCCGTCAGGCCACGTGATCTTGCAGTTCTCGCGTTAGGAGCGGTCTATGTCGAGCGGTTCAGCGAATGTTTCACGGGAAACATCACGCGTACCGGGAATGCTGGATAACAGCAATATCGGCCCGGAGGCATTAGGGAGTACGCCCTACGGTCACATCTCCCCGTCAGAGACGCCGATCGCCGCCGAGGCGCACCGTGCGAGCCAGCTAATGCATCCAGGAAAGGTGACAGTGCCGAAACCGCATGAGCAACGCATCATCACCGTCGCCAATCAGAAGGGCGGCGTCGGCAAGACCACGACGACGGTGAATCTGGCCGCGGCGCTGGCGCATCAGGGCATGAAGGTGCTCGTGATCGACCTGGACCCCCAGGGCAATGCCAGCACCGCCCTGGGCGTCGAGCATCACTCCGGTGTCCCCTCGACCTACGAACTGCTGATCGGTGAGATCAAGGTTCAGGACGCGATCCAGCAGAGTCCGCACAGCGATAATCTGCTCTGTATCCCGGCGACGATCGATCTGGCGGGCGCCGAGATCGAGCTGGTTTCCATGGTGGCGCGCGAGGCGCGGCTCAAGGGTGCCATCCAGGAAGCGAATATCGCGGGCTTCGACATCGACTACGTCATGATCGACTGCCCGCCCTCCCTGGGATTGCTCACCATCAACGCGATGGTCGCGGCTCGGGAAGTGCTGATCCCGATTCAATGCGAGTACTACGCCCTCGAGGGTGTGGGCCAGCTGATCCGGAATATCGGACTCGTGCAATCGCATCTGAATCCGGAACTGCATGTGTCCACGGTGGTCCTCACCATGTACGACGGCCGGACCAAACTCGCCGACCAGGTCGCCGAGGAGGTGCGCAGTCATTTCGGTGATGTGGTTCTGCGTTCGGTGATCCCGCGCAGTGTGAAGGTTTCCGAAGCGCCGGGCTACGGGATGACGGTGCTCGACTACGATCCGGGTTCCCGGGGTGCCATGAGTTATCTGGACGCGGGACGCGAGATGGCCGCACGTGGGGCGGCGCGATACGCCGCCGTCGCGGACGGCACGGAGTGAGTAGACGGATCGGGTGTGATCGGGCGTGGTTGTGGAAGCGGGCAAGGGAAAGGGTAGGCCGGTGAGTCAGTCGAAAAAAGGTGGGCTGGGGCGCGGTCTGGCGGCGTTGATCCCGACGGGACCGGCCCCCGTGGCCGGCGGTCTGGGCGCCGAGGCGGCCAACGCAGTGATCGGACTGGATCCTGGGCCGCGGCCCGCGTCGACCTATCTGCACGAGGTGCCCGAACCGGCGGAGCTCACGGAGCTGACCTCGGCCGGCGACGCGGTCTATCGGGAAATCGCACCCGACAAGATCGAGCCGAACCCGAAGCAGCCCCGCCAGTACTTCGACGATGAGGCGCTGGCCGAGCTCGTGCATTCGATCCGCGAGTTCGGTTTGATGCAGCCCATCGTGGTCCGGGAGCTGGAACCGGGTAGGGATCGCTATCAGCTCATCATGGGCGAGCGGCGCTGGCGGGCCTGTCAGGAGGCCGGCCTCGATGCCATTCCCGCGATCGTCCGGGAGACCAACGATGACGCGATGCTCCGCGATGCTCTGCTGGAGAACATTCATCGCGTTCAGTTGAACCCGCTCGAAGAGGCGGCGGCGTATCAGCAGCTGCTGGAAGAGTTCGGGGTGACCCAGGAGGAGCTGGCGGCTCGGCTCGGCCGGTCGCGTCCGGTGGTGACCAATATGATCCGGCTCCTCAAACTGCCGATTCCGGTGCAGCGCCGGGTCGCGGCCGGGGTGTTGTCTGCGGGGCATGCCAGGGCGCTCCTCGGACTCGAGGGTGGTGCGGACACACAGGAGGTGCTGGCCGCGCGGATCGTCGCCGAGGGTCTATCGGTGCGGTCCACCGAAGAAGCGGTGAAGCTGGCGAACCGGGAGAATGAGCCGGCCAAGCCACCTGCGCCGCGTCGGCCACCGATCCACTCCCCCGGCCTCCAAGATGTCGCCGACCGGTTGTCGTCATCATTCGATACGCAGGTTTCGGTGAGTCTCGGTAAGCGAAAGGGCAAAATTGTGGTCGAGTTCGGATCGGTGGACGATCTGGAGCGGATCGTCAGCATGATGCTGGAGACTACGCTCAACAACTGAATTTTCGACTTGTCGTCGGTGTGACCCTGCCTCGGCCATGAAACGTCACTGTGACAGTGAATGTTCAGCGGTATTTCACCCGGCGTCGGGCCACGACCGAAGACCACGGTGACGCGAAATGAGGCGGGTTGGCTTGATCGCATATTCTTGCTTGCAAGAAAAATTTGATGCGGCGTGAGCATAGACGAATCGGATAGCTGGAGGCTGAGCAGAGCGGTGGCGACCAGCGTCACGGGATTAACCCTGGAGGGCATCAGTCGGTTACCGGCGCATGCCCGCAGGTGCGTGTTCTGGGAAATGGATCCCGCGGTGGCGGCGGACTCCTGTGAGTTCAGTGATCCGGTCTTCGAGAAGGAAGCCTGGATTTCGACGGTCATGCTCGAATGGGGTTCCTGCGGTCAGCTCGCCACAATCGATGAAAAAACGGTTGGCTGCGCGCTCTACGCGCCGCCGCGGGTGGTGCCGCGGGCCGGCCTCTTCCCCACTTCACCGGTGAGCCCGGACGCGATCCTGCTGACCACACTGGGAACGGAATTTCCGGACTTCGACGGCGATATCGCCTATCGACTGGTTCAAGCTGTGGTCACCGACCTGGTCCGCCGCGGTGTCCGTGCGCTGGAGGCCTTCGGGATACGGGGCGCACCGGCCAGTACCGCGCTGTCGGACCGGCCGAGCGGCACCATGCGGTTGATGGAGCGAATCGGGGTGCCGGATCGCGGCGCTCGTCGCTCGTCGCTGGAATGCACCCCGGAGAACTGCATGATCGAGGCCGACTTCTTGGAAGAAGTCGGGTTCGAGGTCGTGGCACCGCATCACCGTTTCCCGCGGATGCGGTTGGAGCTCGATTCCGACCACGGGTGGAAAGAAGACGTTGAGCATGCCCTCGACCAACTGCTCGCCGCCGCGTCGATGACAGTGCCGACCCGGGTGCTGACCTTCTGAAGTCGCCGGCCGGCGGCCGGGGAAATCGCTAGCGGCTGTCGGCGGCGGCGAGTTCCTCGGCCAGCAGTTCGGCGAAAGTGTATGTACCGGTGGGCTGGTCGTCCTGGCCCAGCAGATACAACCGTTTCACCGAGATCAGGATGGCCTCGGCGATCACATCGCGCATTCGTGGGCTGGCCAGCACCGACGCGTCGTACTGGTTGGTCACGTAGCCGATATCCACCTGGACCGTCGGCATCTTGGTGAGCCGTAGTAGATCCCAGGTACGCGGGTGGGTGCGGCAGTCCTGCAGTGAGGTCCGCGCGACGACTTCACGCTGGATGAATCCGGCCAGCACCTGCCCGATCATGGACACCGAACCGTGCGAGTTCCCGAAATAGAAGCCGGCGACACCGTTGGCCATCGGGCTGGTATTGGACGCACAGCGCAGCGAGATCATCAGATCCGCGTCGAATGCGTTGGAGGTTTCCGCGCGCTCCACATCGGTGGGGTTGCTCCCCCACGGGCGCGACAGGAAGGTCTCCATACCGGTGGCGGCCATCCGGCCTTCCAACCGGCTGGCGAGATCCCACAGGATCTCTGCTTCGTACACCTCGCCCAGGTCGGTGGGTATGGCCCGGCCGCGATCGGACCCACCCAGGCCCGGATCGATCACGATGCGTTTACCGGTGAGCTGCGGCCCGGCGCGATGAACCACTTCTTCTTCCGCGATCCGATGCGGATTGCCGCCGGTGACCCGGGCGCCGAGCAGTTCGAGGGAGCGCAGGGTGTCCGGTCCACAGATACCGTCCGCGGACAATCCGATCTCCCGCTGGAACGAGGTCAACCCCTCGTGGGTATGCGGTCCGAAGAATCCGTCGACCCGGTGCACATAGAAGCCGAGGTCCTGAAGCCGGCGCTGCAGGGTGGCGACATCATCGCCGTACAGAGGGGCGGAGAGTTGGTATATGAGAGTCCGGGCGCCCAGACGATAGGACGCTTCTTTGAGCGCCCGGTAGGTGGCGGGGCCGACCACCCCGTCCACCAGCAATCCGCGGTGCTGCTGGAACGCACGCACCGCGGAGTCGAGCTGATAATCGAAGGTGGCATCGGTGTCTTTCCAATACTCACCCGCGCCATCGGCACCCACACCGTTGTGCGCGTGTAGGAACCCCAGACTTGCCAGGGTGCTCCGAACCTCTGCTACGGCTGGACCGGTGTCGCCGTGACGAAGTCGGTGCATGCGTGAGGGCCCTTCCTTCCGTCAATCCCGGGTACCCACTCATGCGATGGCGTACACCCTCGCACGACGGAGCGTGGTCGATTCTGTCAGACCCGGACCGGGATTCGACAATCATGGTCAGGGCATACTACGGCGGGTCGCCGCGTCATGGCGGCCAGACGGCCCATTCGAGACGTCAGATAACGTCTTCGATTTCCCGCAGGAGTGCAGCCTTGCCCTTGGCCCCGACGATCTGCTTCACCGGCTTGCCACCGGCAAACAGGATCATAGTCGGCACGCTCATCACCTGGTAATCACGGGCGGTATTGGGATTGGCGTCGATATCCAGCTTGGCGACCGTGAGTTTCTCGGCGTGCGTCCCCGCGATCTCCTCCAGAACCGGGGCGACCATCTTGCACGGCCCGCACCACGTGGCCCAGAAGTCGACCAACACCGGCTTCTCGCTCTGCAGCACCGCGTCGACAAAGGATTTATCGGTGACGGTGACCGTATTGGTGCTCTCGGACATGACTGTTCTCCTTGATCTCCACGTGGCAGTTCTGCCGCGTATCGGGCGGCAGGCCGCCCGGGTGGTTCAGGAGCGGCGAGCCGCTCGAGTGGTTGCGGAGCGGCTCGCCGCTCAGTTTGCTGCGGGTACCGCGACCGGATGGTCGGCGTTCGGCACCGTATTACTGGTGATATCGCCCTTTTCGGCGAGCCAGCGCTCGGCGTCGATCGCGGCACGGCAGCCGGTGCCGGCGGCCGTGATCGCCTGCATGTAGGTGTGGTCGACGAGGTCACCGGCGGCGAAGACGCCCTCGACGGTGGTCTGGGTGCCGGGATCACGGACCAGCACATAGCCTTCGTCGTTCATATCGACCTGGCCGCGTACCAGTTCGCTGCGCGGATCGTGGCCGATGGCGACGAACAGACCGGTGGCCGCGAGTTCGGAGGTCTCGCCGGTACGGGTGTCACGCAGGGTCAGCGAGGTGACGCTGGTCTCCCCGTGCACCTGGGCGACCTCGGCGTTGGTGTGGAAGCGGATCTTCTCGTTGGCCTTGGCGCGTTCGAGCATGATGCGGGAGGCGCGGAATTCCTCGCGCCGGTGCACGATGGTGACACTGGAGGCGAACTTGGTGAGGAAGATCGCCTCCTCCATGGCCGAGTCGCCGCCGCCGACCACCACGATGTCCTGGCCTTTGAAGAAGAAACCGTCGCAGGTGGCGCAGGCGCTGACGCCGCGGCCGAGCAGTTCCTGTTCACCCGGAACGTTCAGGTACCGCGCCGCGGAACCCATGGCGAGGATCACCGTATGTGCCTCGTATACATCGCCGGAGACGGTGACCTTCTTCACCGGGCCGCTCAGGTCGATCTCGTCGACGTCTTCGGTGCGGATCTCGGCACCGAAGCGTTTTGCCTGCTCACGCATCTGTTCCATCAGGTCTGGGCCCATGATGCCGTCGCGGAAACCCGGATAGTTCTCCACCTCGGTGGTGGTCATCAGGGCGCCACCGAACTGCGTGCCCTCGAAGACCAGCGGCTCGAGTTCGGCGCGGGCGGCGTATACGGCGGCGGTATAGCCTGCCGGACCGGAGCCGACGATGATCAGGTCGCGAACTGGCGTGCTCATGGGGCCCTTCCGGAGGAACTAACGGGGACGTCTCGGTCAACAACAGCGTAGACGCGCTTTGTTCCCCCGGTAACCGCCCGCACCGCGTCAGCCGATATCGGTGGTGGCCAGTACCTCGGGGTTGCCAGGACCACACCCGGAGCCGACAACCAGAGCGGTGATCTGGGCGCCGCCCCGCCCGCCGACCAGGATCAGCACGGCATCGTCGCGGGTATCGAAGCGCATCCCGGTCGAGCCCAGCACCGGGCGGTCGATCCCGGCGGCCCGGACGCAGGCGGTGAGTGCGGCGGGATCGGAAAGCCGGCCGCTGACATCGTTGCGGCCGAGTGCGCGCAGAGCCACCGCGGTGTCGAGTTCGCCACCCGGCCCGAGGTTTTCGCCGGGTGCCGGCGCGGCGGTCGGCGGTGTTCCGCCCTCTCCGGAGCGCAGCCCGATCAGCGCGGCGCTCGCCGCGATCGCCACGAGCGCGGCGGCGGCGAGCGTCGCCGCGACCTGCCGGCGACGGCGACGGCTGTCGAGCCGGATCGGTGTCGCGACAACCGGCTCCGGCCCGGGAGCGTTTGCGGCGCCGGGGTTTCCGGGCGGACGCGGCGCGGCACCAGTTCCGGAGCTCTCGGCGGCCGATGGATCAGCAGCGGGGGCGACCTCGGTACTTTCGCTCGCTTGCCGAACCTGCTCCGAGGATTCACGGCCCAGAGATTCGGCCAGGTTGTCGAGCCGGGCGGCGATATCTCGCGGCATCGGCCGGACGATATCGCCGGATCCGGCGAGGCCGGCGAGGGATCGGCTCACCTCGTCCAGGGAATCGAGATAGCGCCGGGCCTCGGGATCGTGTCGGACGACCGGCCACAGCCGAGCGCCGAGTTCGGGGTCGATATTGCCCGCGTGCAGGTCGGCAAGCAGCTCCGCGGGGAAAGGAGGCTGCGGAACGGGGCTCATGACCTTCGCACCTCCAATGCTGCTGCGTCCATCTGACTCGGGTATCAATTCCTGCGGCGGGTGGTTCGTACTCCCCTGAGTACATACCGTTCGGGAGGGAAAATATGTCACTTGATCTGACGCGAAGGACCTACATCCGGTTCCCCTCCGCGTCGAGCGAATCCAGTTCGGCCTTCAATCGCTGCCGGGCCCGGGCACATCTGCTCTTGACGGTACCGACCGGCACGCCGAGTAGTTGCGCCGCGTCGGCGACGCTGTAGCCTTCCACATCCACCGCGACCACCGCGGCACGCTGGTCGGGTGGCAGATGGAACAGCGCGCGTTCGAGCACTATCGAGATATCGACGCGGCTGTATTCGTCCGAGCGGTCCGATATCTCGGGCCAGACCTCGGGCGGCAGCACCACGGCGCGCTGCGCACGGTTGCGACGGATCCGGTCCAGGCAGGCGTTGACCACGATTCGGTGCAGCCAGGTCCGCACCCCGGATTCGGCGCGGAACGAGCCCGCGTTGCGATGCGCGGACAACAGTGCCTCCTGGAGGGAGTCCGCGGCGTCTTCGGGCGTGTAGGAAACCCGGACCGCGGTCTGCCACAGATGGTCGTGATGCCGGCGCAGGAGCTCGGCGAAGGCGTGTGGTGCGCCCTCGGCGTGGGCCCGCAGGAGTTCGGTATCGGTCGTCGAATCGAAACCGGATTCATATGCTCCGCTCGCGGCGGACTGCGCGGTTTCTCCGCGAATCCCCGCGTTCAATTCGGACGACAACAGCCAACCCCTTGGACAGCGCTCACACCAGTGACGACGGCCGTGAGCCGACTACTGGAACCACGATGTGTGGCAGCGTGCGAGACGAACCCCTCATCCCGCCGGGCTCCCCTCCTGAGAGCGCGCGCGTGATCATATCCCGGCGGTGGATTGGGCGGCAACCGATTCGGTCCGGACCGGGAGGCGGCACGGACCCTCGGATGCGGCGGTCAGGGTTTGGCCTCGAACCCGAGTTCCGCGATCGAACTCTGAAATTGGCCGCCGTTGTTGCCCAGGCCCGTGACCCAGATCAAGACGTAGCGTGCCGACTGATCCGTTTGGATCGGCACCTCCGTCACCCCGTCACCGAGGACCGCGGTACCCACCAGCTGTGTTTGATCCAGGGTGGGCGTTTCGGTGGGAGAGGTGCGGATCTCGACCGAAGTGCCGGGGGTGGGTGAGGTGATCGAGACACTGGTGAGGGTGGTCGGCCCGGGCAGGGTCGCCAGCAGGCCCACACCCTTTTTCAGCGCCGGGAACTGCTGGAAGTACTGATCGGTGCGCCAGAAGGTGGCCGGATCACCGTCCGTGGTCGTGGCCGCCCCGGCGAGGTCGTCGGGGGTGCCTTCCGGCGAGAAGACCGTCACGCCCGAAGCCGGCACCGGCACCCCGTCGGCCGCGGCGCCCGTGGTGGACGGTGCGGCCGGACTACCGGTCTCCTCGGGAGCCCGGCTGGTGGTGAGACCGATGACCTGCTGCTCGTTGAGCGGTTCACTGGAATCACCCGGTGCGAAAACGCTCACCAGCCACCAGATGACGATGCCGACGACCAGGGCCGTGAGAATGCCCAGGGCCACCATGATCCACATCATCCGCTGGGATCTGTCGCGTTCGGCGGCGAGCAGTTCCGGATCGGCCAGGGATTCGTCGGCCGGAGCCGGAGTCCGCTGGCCCAGGCGAAGTACCGGGATGAAATCGGTCTTCTGGTCGACCACCGAGGCCTGTTCCAGCACATGCTGGATGGTGGCGGCGGTCCGGACGCCCTTGTTCGGTTCCAGGGAGCGCACCGCGACCGCGGAGATCTCGAAGGGCACCTCGGGCCGGATCTGACGGGGTTCGACGGGAGTGCCGTCGGGACCGTGGTCGGCCGGTCGCAGACCGCCGACGGTCGCCGCGTTACCGCTCATACCACCGGTCCGCAGTGGCCAGCGCGCCGTGATCAAGGCGTACAGCATGGCGCCCAGTCCCCGGACGTCGCTTTGCGGATCGGAGTCGCCGAGGGTGCCGGGGAATGCCAGCACCGCGTCGCCGGAAGCGCTGATCCGGATGCGGTCGGGATGATCGATCGACAGCGCACCACCGCTGCGGTGCGCCATCTCGGTGGCCGAGGCGAGCACCCGGATGGCGCGCGCGGCGCCGATGGGAGACGGCACGGTTTCCGCCATTTCCCGCAGCGACCGGCCGGGTGTCCACTCGGCCACCACGATGCCGCCGGAACTGCCGCGGACCACATCCAGCACCCGGGCCAGGCCCGGAGAGTTGATCCGGCCCAACCGCAGGGTCCGGGACAGGATGGCCTGCGGACCGTCCTGACCGGAATTGCCGCCCGACTTCTGGTCGGCATCGACGAAGGTCAGCGCCACTTCCCGGTCGAGTTTGATATCGAGTGCCTGCCAGAATTTCAGGCCGCGGGACCCGCCGTGGTTGGCGAGCAGGCGGTAACGCCCGCCCGCGACCGATGCACCGGCGATGAGTTTCGGTCCGCGCTGGACCCGGCTCGACTGGGTCATCGGCGGCACCGGGATCATGCCGGTGTCGTAGACCGAATCCGTGGCCGACACCGTTGCGCCGGTCCGGTGGACCTGTTCTTCGGACAGCCGGCCCTCGATATCGTCCGGTTCGTACCGGACGGTCTCGTCCTCCGGGTCGAATCCCAGGTCCTGCTCGGGCCCGTAGTCCGATTCGGGCGCGGACGGTCCCACCTCACGCCTGTTGCGCGGGTCGCCCGGCTCCGAACTCTCCGGGGGAACATCGGTGGACAGGCGACCGCTCGCCGAATTCCCAGAAGAATCGGCGGCTGGGACGTCGCCCACCGCGTCGTCGCTCACCCTCGGACCTCCTTCGCCCTGGTATGCCGCAACATCGGCGGATCTGCCACTTGTGCCTGTCTGCCGAACAGGGTACGGGAACTGCCCGGGACCGGTGCGGTCAACCGAGTCCGGCCGGATTACGGGTAGCACCATTGTGCTCTGTGCGTCCATGGCCGAATCGAATCCGGAGTACGCCAGGTACGGGTCGGGGCGACGCAGGATCCGGGTCGTGTGCTCGTCTTCGGCCGGAACCCCCAGGTCGATCGGCGGCGCGGGCGGGGTGATGCCGAGGCGGCGGGAGACCGCGACGGTGATCGCGACCACCTCGGGAATCCCCGCCAGCCGCATCAGCCCGAACGCCACCGCGAACATCACGATCGCGGTGATGCCCACCCGGATGAACGAGCCCGGTCCGCCGAGGGATTCGGTGAGCCGGTCCAGACCCATGACCTTGTCCGCGATCAGCATGACCGCGCCGCCGGCCAGCGACGCCAGCAGCACTCGGCTGACCGTTCGCCCGACATTGGCCATCCGCAGATCACCCAGGCTGCGGTGCAGCAGATAGCCGCCGATCACCGCACCGACTGTGAAGCCGAGGCCGGTCGCGACGCCCAGCACGATGACCACCTGCTCGCTGCTGTCGGCGATCACCGGGGCGAGCGCGGAGAACAGGATCTTGATCGTGGTGATGCCCAGGATGATCCAGGTGGGTGTCCATGCCTGTTCGCGGGCGTAGAACACCCGCAGATGGATGAGTACCAGCGAATACGGGATCAATGTGAACGCCGAGAAGCTGACCGCAGTGCCCAGCCGGGAGGCGTCTTCGGCGAAGCGGGCGTACCCGAACAGCGCGTCGCCGACCTGCGGACCCGCCACCGTCAGGAAGGTGACGATCGGGATGAGCGCGATCATCGTGAGCCGGGTGGCGGCCGAGAGGTCGTCCACGACCGCGGGGGTGTCGTCGTTGGCGGCGTTACGGCTCAGCCGCGGCATGATCGCGGTGAGCAGGGTGACGCCGATGACGCCGTAGGGCAATTGCAGCAGCAGCCAGGCGTTCTGGTAGATCGCGGGGCCCGCCTCGTCCGCATGCGAGGAGATGTTGTTCGCGAAGATTCCGCCGATCTGGCTGATCAGCACATACAGGATGATGGCCCCGGCCATCGTCCCGAATTGCCTGAGCCGGTTGTCCAGACCCCACAACGGCCGCAGATCGATACCCTGGCGGCGAATCGCCGGCAGCAGGCTGACCGCCTGCACGATGACGCCGAGCGTCACACCGCAGCCCAGGACAAGCAATTTGGGGTCGCTCATCCGCACCGGGTCCAGGGTGATCTCCCCCGGAGTGAGGGCGTACAGGCCCAGGACGACCAGCACCACCAGATTGTTGAGCACCGGCGCCCAGGCGCCCGGTTTGAACGCGCCCCGGGTATTGAGGATGGCGGTGAACAACGCCGACAAACCGTAGAAAAGGACGGCGGGCACGAGCAGGAATGTCAGCGCGGTGGTGAGTGCGGTGTTCACCTTGCCGTCCGCGGAGACGAAGATATGGGTCGCCAGAACCGGTGCGGCCGCCGTCGCCAGGACCGCGGCGCTGCCGAGGATCACCGCCGCCGCGGTGACGAGCCGGCGGATGAACGCCGCGCCCCCGTCGGGGTCCTCCTGTTCGGCCCGTACCAGGGTGGGCACCACGATCGCGGTGAGCACGGCGCCCAGCACCAACTCGGCGATCATATTGGGGATCAGGCTGGCCGAGGTGAAGGAACTGGCGATGGCCGGGCCCAGCACCGCGAGCAGCAGCAACTGCTTGCCGAAACCGGTGATCCGGCTGATCAGCGTCGCGATCGCGATCGATCCGGAATCCTTGAGCAGTTTCGACTGACTGTTGTCCGGCTTGTCCGCCGCGGCGGCCGGTTTCTCGTCCACCGCGACGGCCGCCATCGACCCGGTACCCGGCCGGTTCCGGCCGGCCGCGGCGGCGATCCGCTGCGGTGTCGGTCGTTGTGGCTGCGGTCCGGGCGGCACCTGGCGCATCGGTTGCGATACCGGGGCCTGGCGTTGCGGCGGCACCGGCGGGCGCCCCGGCTGTCCGGGGTGGCCCGCTGCCGGTCGTTGCGGTGGCTGAGGTGGCCGGCCCGCCGCGGGAGGGGCGGGCCGGCCGGCGGGCGGCGCCGGATGGGCCGGGGGGCGGTTGGGGCCGGGCGGCGGTGGGGCGGGGCGCATCCGCTGGGCGGGGAACGGCTCGGATGACGGTCCGGCGGCCGGACCGCCGACATCCGGCCGGGGTTGCCGGGATGGAAGGTCGCCGCCGGGCCGGTCCGCCGAGGGCGGCAGTCCGGCCCCGGGCGGGCGGGGTCCGCCGGGCTGCGGGCGCCCCACGCCGGCGGGGCCGGGGGGCGGCCCCGGGTGTTGGGCAGGAGGCGCCGGGGGCCGTGAAACAGACGGCCGGCCCGTGGGCGGTACGGCCGGGCGCGCCGCGGACGGTGGGTTGGGGGGCGGTACGGCCGGGCCGGAAGCAGAGGGTTGGTTGGCCGGTGGTACCCCGCGGGACCCAGAGGGTTGGTTGGGGGGCGGTACGGCAGGGCGGGACCCGGAAGGTGGGTTGGCCGGCGGTACGGCGGGACGGGACCCGGAAGGTGGGTTGGCCGGCGGTACGGCGGGACGGGACCCGGAAGGTGGGTTCGCGGGGGGCATCGCCGGTCGAGCGCCGGGTTCAGGATTCACCGGCGGTACCGCCGGGCGCGCGCCCGATGGGGGGTTCGGCGGCCGGGCCGGGGGTCGTGGCCGCGCGTCGGGGTGGCCGGGGGCGTAGCGATCTTCGCCGGGATGCGGTCCGGGACGAGGTGCGGGCCGCGGACTCGGCGGCGATTGCGCCGGCGGGTGGTCGGGGCCGCTGTTGCGCCGTAGCTGCGGCGGCGCTTCGCGGAACGCCTCGGGCCGGTGCCGGTCGCGCTCCGTATCGCCGGGCCGGCCGCTCATATCCGGCTCCTGCTCGGAGGGTGGGGGCACGCGCTCCCACGGTGCGCGAGGGACCCGGCGGTCTCGCGGGGCGTCGGGTTGTCGACCGGGCTGCTGCCGATGAGCGGAGGATTCATCGTCGCTCATCATGCCTCCTGTATCGCCCGGACCCCCGCTTGCCGGTTGTCCCCTGTGTCGCGCCGGACATTGCCGCCGCGCGCACCGAACTGTACGGTCCGGGCGCGCGTCGTATCCGACCGCGCACCGGCATCCGGGACGAGCCGGACCACCGGTGCGCGCACCTTCTCCATCTTCCACGGGCGGTGCCCGCCGGTCACCCTCCCCTGGTCACCCCGTGAAAACACCGCCACAACGAGCGTCCGGCCGGTCAGATCCCGGCGGGCGGCCGACGAGGACCGCGGCGGGCGGGGACACCGGGGCTCCAGTGGGTGTGCGGTCGGAACTGGTGTGGTGCGCCCGGGGGGACTCCCGCGCGGTGGCCTACACGCGTTCGCGGCGCCGTGGTCGCCGCCCGACCTGCTGTGCTTCATGGCTCAATTGGGACCCGGGCTGGGAAGTGTCGCGCCGCCGGGCCCGGCCCAATCGGATGACCCGCCGCCGCACACCGGGATCGATACCCTTGTCGGCCGGGTCGTGCTCGCCGTGGAAACGCCGCCACAATCGGCGTCCGGCCAGCAGGAACAGCAGAGCCGCGGCACACGCGGTGATGATGGCGAGAATCTGCCCGTAGGCGTTCGACCGCACCGAGATCGATGTCGCATGCCCCAGCGGGACCCCTTCCGGGGTGCTCAGCGAGATCGGTACGACCAGTTTGCGACTATCGCTGACCTCGGTGGGAATCTGGAACGACCGGGTGCCCCGGGGCGGCAGCAACTGCTCACCGATATCGGTGATCTTCGTTTCCGCCGGTGCGTCGATCCGGAACCGGATCCGCATGGAAATGGGCAGGTCGTTCCGGGCCACCAGCAGCAGCGGGCTCGACTCCGAGGCCAGGGTGTACACGCCGCCCGGCGGCAACACGGTCACCGACCGGTAGATATCGTCGACCGCCGCGGTCGCTTTCTCGATCCGGCGCCAGGCGAATACCTCGGCCTGCGCCGTGGGACCTCCACGCCTATCCGACAGCGACAGCGCCCGCACCAGATCGTCACGCAGCGGGTCGAGGAAAGCGCGTGGCGTCGGCTCGGTCTCGGGCACCTCCACCATCGCCTGCATCAACTGCGTCATCCGGTGCGATTGGTCGCGGGCGGGCCCAGCGAAATGCGGGGGCACCGCCTCCACCGCGGCCTCCGCCAGCGGGGCCAGCTGGTAGGGCGCGGGATCCGGATTCTGGCCGATCAGGTCGCCGAACGGCCGCGGATCCACCAGTTTGTTCTCGGTGAGCAGCTTCAGCTGACGCAGCACCGCCGCGGCTTCGTCCCGGTTCGCGCCCCACTGCTGCGGCGGCATGATCAACTGCGACCGCGGCCGGCCCGGATCGGGATGCAACGCCTGCCACGAGACCGCGCCCAGCGCATCTTGCAGGCGGGCGGTGCGGGAATCGTTGGTCACCGGGTATCTGGCCTGCTCGGGCACATAGGCCGGAGTGGGCGGATTGGAACCGACACCCGCCAGCGCGGCGGCCGGCCAGATATCGAAGGTCGCCACCCGCAGCGCCGGATCGGTGCCCGGCCGGGCATCGGGCGACCGCTGCGCCGGCGGCGTCACCGAACCCGGCTGCCCCGCCGCCGGCGCCTGGTCGCCCGCGGGAACGGCATCCGGCGTGGTACCGCTGTCCGGCGCCGGTGCCGGCGGCCCGCCCGCGACCCCGGGCAACCGGACCACATCGGGGACTGCCGCGTACGGGTCGCCCACACCCCCCTCCGGCGCCACCGCGTTGCCGGCCAGCACGGCGGTACCGAATCCCTGAGCCTTCAGCAACTGGGCACCGGCGGGATCGAGACTGCTGGCGTCCGGCACGCTCACCCCACGCACCGACCGGGTGTTCAGGATCGAATCGACGATCGACGCGGGCGCGTCCAGCGCTCGTGCGGTGAGCGCGGGATCGCCGGCCGCGGCCAGCGCCGACACATCCACCTGGGCGAATGGCAGAGCCACCGTGCACATCGACGACGCCAGCGTGCGCAGCCGGTCCAGCCACTGCTGCGCGGCTTCGGTGCCGGTACCGGGGCGGGTGGCGCCGTCAGGGTCGGACGGGCTCGCCAGCACCCGGTAGTCATCGGTCATCGCCCGCACCGTCAGCAACAGATCGGGGTCGACCGCCAGACAAACCGCCGACGACGGCCCATCGGCGGCCTGATCCGCGCCGAACACCGACTCCAAAGCCCCGACCAGTTCGTCGAGCCGCCCGCCCCGGCTCAGCGACGCCGCCAATTCGTCATCGGTGAGTTCGACGGTCCGATCCAGTTCACCGGTCTGACCCGCCACCATCCGGGGCCGGTCTGCCAGCGGCCACAACACCGTCGCCGAAACCGGCGGATGACCCGGCGCGGGCACCGGCGGGCCGCTGCCGTCGGCGGCCGCGGGCAACCCCAGCACGGGCAACAGGAAACGGGCATCGTCCAGACGCGCCTGGCCACCGTAATCCGGGGTCCCGTTGACATTCAGCAACAGCGGATACACACCGGGCTCGGTGATGTTCAACGACGTTCCCGCCGCGTCGCGCAATGGCACCGACAGCGTGAACTGCTGACGCTGACCCGGCTCCAGCCGCCCCGCCACATCCTGGAAAGGCGTCGGAAAATCATAGTTGACCTGGTCGAGCTTCAACGCGGTACGCAACTCGCTGGCATCGGCCACCGCCCGCGACCGCTGCACCCGCACCGCGACCGCGTCCACCCCGCGGTCCCCGATATTGGTGACCGTCCCCGTCACCGTCAGCATCGGATCACTCTCCGCGGTGACCGTGCCCGGGCTCACCGAATCCAGCGACAACTTCAGGAACTGCGGCGTCGCCGCGTCCTCGGCCGACCCGGTCGGCTGCGCGTACACAGGTGATACGAGCAGGGCGGGCAGTGCCGTCACCGAGCCGAGGATGGTCAGGATCACGAATATGATCCGACTCGCTCCACGCGTCATCGCTTGCCGGTCTCCATCCGGTCGATCAGGCGGTTCGCCACCTCGGCCAGCCTGCGCTCATCGGCATAGGCCAGCCTCGAGTTCAATTCGCTCAGCGGCACCCAGTCGACCTGGGTGACCTCCACATCGGCGTCCGACAGTTCACCACCGACCGAACGCAGCAGAAAATGGTGCACTGTTTTGTGTACCCGCCGCCCCTCGGTGACGAACCAGTAATCGATACTGCCCAATTCGGCGACCACCACGCCCTGAATACCGGTTTCCTCGGCGACCTCGCGAATAGCGGTCTGCTCGGAGGTTTCGCCCTCTTCGATATGTCCTTTGGGCAGCGACCATAGCAGCCGACCACGCCGGTCGGTACGGCCGATCAACGCGGCACACCGCTTATCCGCGGGCCCGTCCAGCCCGTCGACCACCAGCCCACCGGCCGAGGTCTCCCGCACTGTGCGCATGCGCGGTTTCGCCGCACCACCGGCCGAACCACGGCGCCGGGGCTGGCGGCGTCGACTGTTCGCGCGATCGGCCGGAGACACTACGCAATACTAGAGCAGTGTTTATTTGCGCCGCCTTCGGCGGCGCGGGGGTGCGGGCCCCTGGTGTCCCGTGTTTCAGGCCTCGAGACTCGCGGCTGCGCCGCCTTGCTTCGAGGCCTGAAACACGGGACGGCCCGCACCCCTTCAAGGGCCTCGCTGAACTCGGCACCAGAGTGTGGGCCGATCGGCGGAACCGGGCATGCGGATGAATTACGGGTGGCGCGGGCGGATGAGCCGTAGGCGCACCTGATAGCGGGCGCTCTCGGGGTCGAACCTCCTCGCCGGTGTGGTGGAAACACCTCCCGAACCTCGTGGGGTGGGGGCGCGCCAATAAGCTCATCGTGTGGTTTCGACCGAGTCCGACGACGCTGTGCAGGATCGCCGTACCCGTTTGCTGGCGGCGGCCGCGATAACGCTGGGCCGGCTGTCCGATGTGCTGACCCCGCTGGGGGAAATGTTCGCTGCTCGTGGGTTCCAGCTCTATCTGGTCGGCGGGAGTGTGCGGGATGCGATTCTGGGGCGGCTCGGCACCGATCTGGATTTCACCACCGATGCCCGGCCGGAGGCGGTGCAGGAAATACTGCGGGGGTGGGTCGATCAACTGTGGGATACCGGGGGCCTCGCTTTCGGGACGGTGAGTGCGGCCAAGGACGGGCAGCAGCTGGAGATCACCACTTTCCGTAGCGATACCTACGACCGTGTTTCGCGTAATCCGCAGGTCAGGTTCGGTGATGACCTGGAAGGCGATCTGGTGCGCCGGGATTTCACCGTGAACGCGATGGCGGTGAAGATCGGCGCCGACGGGACGCTGGAGTTCGTCGATCCGCTGGGTGGGATGGCGGCGCTACTCGAAGGGATGCTGGATACCCCGGCCGCGCCCGAGGACTCGTTCGACGATGATCCGCTGCGGATGCTGCGGGCGGCGCGTTTCGTTTCCCAGCTCGGTTTCCGGGCGCATCCGCGGGTTCGGGCGGCGATCGAGGAGATGGCGCCGGAAATCGATCGGATCACCGCGGAACGGGTCCGGACGGAATTGGACAAACTGATCGGCGGCGCGCATCCGATCGACGGTATCGACATGATGTGCGAAACGGGTCTGGCGCAGCGGGTATTGCCCGAGGTGCCCGAGATGAAGCTGGAAATCGACGAGCATCATCAGCACAAGGACGTCTACTGGCATTCGCTGACGGTGCTGGAGCAGGCGATCGATCAGGAAGACGGCGACCCGGACCTGGTATTGCGCTGGGCGGCGCTGCTGCACGATATCGGTAAACCGGATACCAAACGCAACGAGCCCGGCGGCGGGGTGAGTTTCCATCATCACGAGGTGGTGGGGGCGAAAATGGTGCGTAAACGGATGCGTGCGCTGAAGTATCCGAAGCAGTTCACCGAGGATGTGGCCCGTCTGGTTTTCCTGCATCTGCGGTTCCACGGATACGGCAAGGGCCAGTGGACCGATTCGGCGGTGCGCCGCTATGTGACCGATGCCGACGAGCTGCTGCCGCGGCTGCACAAATTGGTGCGCGCCGACTGCACCACCCGCAACAAGCGCCGGGCGGCGGCGCTGCGCGCGACCTACGATGATCTCGAGGCGCGGATCGCGCGGTTGCAGGAGCAGGAGGACCTCGCCCGGGTGCGTCCCGACCTGGACGGTAACGCGATCATGGAGTTGCTGGACCTGCCACCGGGCCCGGAGGTGGGGCGCGCATGGCGTTATCTCAAGGAATTGCGGCTGGATCGGGGCCCGCTCACCCGTGCCGAGGCCGAAACGGCGCTGAAGCAGTGGTGGCAGACCCAGGGCTGAGCGGACCGAGGTCAGAAGACGATCAGGGTGGTACCCGCGACGATCGCCGACCGGATCTGAGCCAGATCGAACGACCCGTCGACCGGACCCAGCTCGATGGTGAATCGGACCAGGTCACCGTCGCGGACGGCCCGCCGGACCCGCGCTCCGTGGGGTAGTTCCGCGATCCGGATCGGCTTCATCGTGCGCCAGCGGCGCGGCACCGGTATCCCGGACCACCGGGCGCGGTGCACGACGAGTTCGAGAGTGTCGTCGGTGACCGACGCGTCGAGTTCGGCGGTGATCCGTTTGCGCCGGTGCACGGCGTGGATCCGGCCCCGGTCGGTGACGGAGAGCTCCCATTCCCGCTGCCGGTCGGCGAGCCAGCCGAGTACGGATTCCACGGTGACGGTCCCGTCGATATCGACCCGGTTCGCGCGGACCCTCGTCGGCACCCCCGGTACCAGCCGGACCTCATGCGAGATCACCGTGACCTCATGGATATCCCGGTTGTCCCAGCGCAGCTCCCGTAGGACGGACTTGGTCTGGAAATGCGCGCCGCGCCGCCGGACCTTCAGGACATCGAGGGTGCCGGTCAGCCGATGGCCCAGCAGGGTGACGCTGATCTCCCGGCCGCCGAACCGGCTCAGGATGCCTTCGCTGAGCACGGTGAGCAGGGTGTCGGGCAGCAGCGCGGTGACCGTTCCGGCGCCCAGATCGGCGACCGGCTCCACCCAGGCGGTGGTATAGCCGATCCACTGTTCGAGCCAGGATTGGTCGAACAGTCGTTTGCCCAGGTCGATCGCCCGTAGCGCGGAGAACGGGGACCCCGGATCGAAGTACGCGGCCATGATCGCTTCCGAGCGTACTGGCCCGCCGGGTGCAGGCCTACGCGAAAGTCGGCGAGGTCACGTCCGTTTCTGTCCGCGGCATGGCCGTGCCGACCGGCGACCCCGGCCGGTAGCGCCCGATTCGGGTAAGTTCACATCGGCAATACGGCTCGACAGAACGGTGAACTGCTGTGATCGCTGTGGCGCAGGAGTTCCGGCCGCGCCGGTGCGGACTCACATTTCTCGGTCTGGTGCTGGTGGGCTGGCTCACTGTTCCGGTGTCCGCGTATTCCGCGCCGTTTCCCTGGGCGCCGCCCCCGGTCAACGGTTGCGGTGAGGTCGGGCTCGATCCGCTTGCTCGTGAGCCCGATCCGTCGGCTCCACCCCCGCCCGCGGTGCAGCTCCCGCCACAGATCGACATCCCGGTACCGGTTCCGCAGTTCACACCGGTGCCGATCCCCGACCCGCCGCAGGACACCACGCGGATCACGCCCGAACCGCTGCCCGCCGATCCGTGCCGGAATCCGTGCCCGGATATCCGTGACACCCCGAAACCGGCAGCGCCCGAGGAAGGCGCGACCGATCCGTCTCCGCAGGCACCGGACCCGGCCGGCCCGGACAGCGGTTCCGCCTCCGGAAGCGGTCCCGGCAGTGCGACCGGATCCGGTACCGGCTCGGGTTCCCCGGATCCGTTGCAAATACCGAAGATCCAGATCAAACCGGAAATCGAACCCATTCCGATCCCGATCCCCGGTGGGCCCGGCGACGAACCGCAACCCGCCCCGCCGCCGGCCGCTCCCCCGGCCGAACCGGGTCCGGCGGCGGCGCCCGTGCCGATACCGGCAGTGGAATCGGTGCGGCTCGTCGAACAGCTCACCGGGCCCGGATCACCGAACCGGACCGATATGCGCTGGCAGGTCGACGGCACGGATCTGGGTCTGATGTGGGAGACGAAGCCCGGGCAGATCGCTGTCGCCTTCGGCGATACCTTCGGCGCGGGCTGGCGTCCCGGCGGGATGGGCGGCGCCGACCAGGACTGGCGCAGCAATGTACTGGGCTACAGCACCGACCGTGACTTGTCCGACGGGCTGACGCTGGACGGCATGGTGCAGGACAGCCGCTGCCACGCCGCCGAGTTGCTGGGCAGCCGCAAGATCAAGAACTGGGAGACGACCACCATCCCGACCTCCGGTTTCGCCGTCGGAGACCGGCAGTATCTGTCCTATATGTCGGTGAACCGCTGGAGCCGTATCCCCGGGATGTGGTGGACCAATTACGGCGGCCTCGCCTACTCCGACGACAACGGTGCCACCTGGGTGAAAGATCAGCATGCGCGCTGGGAGAACCTGTTCGGGCTGGGCCGGTTCCAGGTCGCGGCCATGGTGCCCCACGGCGACCACGTGTACATGTTCGGCACCCCCAACGGCCGGATCGGGATGCTCGGTCTGGCCCGGGTGCCCGCCGATGAGGTGCTGAACAGGTCCGCGTACCAGTACTGGGTGAACGGTAACTGGATGCCGGCCGCGGAGTTCCAGGCGACTCCCCTGGTCCCGGGCGCCGCCAGCGAGGTATCGGTGCGCGTCGACCCGGAGACCGGCAGCTGGCAGATGGTCTATCTGGATGTGGTGCGCGGTGAGATCGTGCTGCGTACCGCCGACGAACCGCAGGGCGTGTGGACCGAGCCGGTGCGACTGCTGTCGACGACCGACTATCCCATGGCCTACGGCGGGTTCATCCATCCGTGGTCGACCGCGCGGGATCTGTATTTCACCGTTTCGTCGTGGACGCCCTACAACGTCTTCCTCATGCACGCGCGGGTGAACCCACCCGCATAACCGGGCCGCGGGGCGAACACGTGCGGACGGCGGTGTCAGCGGGTCGGCGCGATACGGCGGAATTTCAGCCGCTGCCCGGGTCGCGCCTGGGCCATCCGATCGATATCGGCGTCCGCGACCACCGCGATCACCGGATAGCCGCCGGTGACCGGGTGATCGGCCAGGAACACGACCGGTTGCCCGCTCGGCGGGACCTGAATCGATCCGAGGGCCATGCCCTCGGTGGCGAGTTCGGCGGACGAGATCCGGCGCAACGGTGGTCCGTCCGCCCGGTCGAGGCGGGCGCCGACCCGGTCGGTATCGCTGCCGACCGCCCAGCTACCGGCGAACAGGGCTCCGGGGTCGGCGAACCAGTCGTCCCGGGGGCCGGGGAGGGCGCGGATATCGAGTATCTCGGGTGGATCGGCCCGGGGCGCCTGGTCGGCGGCCGGCCAATCGCGCGGTTGTGGACCGGTGTGGATGAATCCGCCTTCGCGCAGCGGCGGCGGGCCGATCCCGGACAGGGTGTCGTAGCTGCGAGAGCCCAGGACCGGTGCGACGTCGACTCCCCCGCGCACCCCGATGTAGCTGCGCAGGCCGGTCGTGGTGAACCCCAGCCGCAGCCGCTGCCCGGGTTCGAGTACCAGCAGGCTCGCGTGCCCCACCGGCGTGTTGTCCACAGTGGCGGGTGCGGGCGCCCCGGTCACCGCGACCACCGCCGTATCCCGCGCCCGCAGCACCAGGCCGCCGAGCAGGACTTCGATACCGGCGAATCCCTCCGGATTGCCGACCAGCCGGTTCGCCAGCCGCAGGGCACCGCGATCGGCGGCACCGGCCGGCCCGACCCCGGAGTGGAACCAACCTGGCCGGCCCAGATCCTGCACTGTGGCCACCGGGCCCACCTTCTCGATCACGATCATCGGACGGTCTCCGCGTCCACGAAACGAACCCGCGTGCCGGCCCGGATCAGGGCGGGCGGATCGCGTTCGGTATCCCACATGGTCAGATCGGTGCGGCCGATGAGTTGCCAGCCGCCGGGTGTCTCCCGCGGGTACACCGCCGAATAGCCGCCCGCCAGCGCGACGGCCCCGGCCGCTATCCGGGTCCGGGCGCTCGCGCGTCGCGCGACGTTCAGCCGGGTGTCCGGTGCTGCCAGATAACCGAATCCGGGCGCGAATCCCACGAAGGCGCAATGCCAGGTAGTGCCCGTATGCGCCGCGATCACCTCATCGGGCGTCAGGGTGAGTTGCCGGGCGACGTCGTCGAGATCGGGTCCGTCGTAATGGACCGGTATCCGCACCGGTTCGGACGATTCATCCGATGTTCCACGGGAAACATCGTCCGGATCGGCGGTATCCGCCGCGGCCACCAATCGCTCCAGGACCGGCCGCAGCCGGCGCGCCGCCGATTCCGAATCCAGCGTGACCAGAACGGTTTCCGCCGCGGGCAGCGCGTCGACCATATCCGCGGGAGTCTGTCCGGCCAGCCGCTCGACCAGATATCCGACCCGGTCCGGATCCTCCGGCGTCAGCAGGAAGGCCCGGTCTCCGGCGGCCCGCACCGGCACCCGTCGCCCCATATCGGGGATCTCCGTTTCGCGCGACAATCACCTCACCCCGTTCCGGCCGCTCAGGTGAAGGAGGCTACCGCGATTCCCGCGTCGCCGAGCGCGGCACGGATGCGGCGGGCCATCTCGACGGCGGCCGGAGTATCGCCGTGTACGCAGATGCTGTCCGGCGATACCGTCACCGTGGCGTCGCCGCCCGCGATCCGGGCGGACCCGGTCTCCGCCAGCGTCACCGCCTGCGCGACGGCGTGATCGGTATCGAGGACCGCGCCCGGGGTGCCGCGCGGTGCCAATCCGCCCGCCGCGGTGTAGGCGCGGTCGGCGAACCCCTCGCCGACGAACCTGATCCCGGCGAGGGTCGCCGATTCCTCCAGCTGGGTACCGGCAGGTCCGAGCAGGGCGAGCGCGGAGTCGTATTCGCGTATCGCGGCGACCACGGCGTCGGCGAGTCCGGCGTCGGCCGCGGCGGCGTGGTACAGCGCTCCGTGCGGTTTCACATACCGGACCCGGTCGCCGGCCGCCCGGGCGAAACCGTCCAGAGCGCCCAGCTGGTACAGGGTTTCGTCACGCAGTTCCGCCGGCGCGACCGCCATCGCCCGCCGGCCGAATCCGGCCAGATCCCGGTATCCGATATGCGCCCCGATCCGCACGCCCTTCTGCACCGCGAGCGCGCAGGTGCGCCGCATGATCGTGGGATCCCCGGCATGGAATCCGCAGGCGATGTTCGCACTGGTGACGATGTCGAGCATGGACGCGTCCTCGCCCATGGTCCATGCCCCGAACCCTTCACCGAGGTCACTGTTGAGGTCGAGCCCCATTGCCACTCCTCCTTCGCGCCTGCCCCCCATTGTTCCCCGATCCGGTCACGCGGCGGGTACGCCTGCCCTGAGCCGGACCGCGGTAAGGAGTTCGCTACCCGGGACCACCGGGTTCGGCACGAAGCCCGTTTTCATTCCATCGGTCGTCGGTCGTGCCCGGGCCCGGTGCGCCGGGTCATCTCGCGCGGTTCCGCACGCGGCGACCGTTGACGAGCAGGGCGACGATCCCCACCCCGTAGCAGCCCGCACCCGCCAGCACCACGGTCACCGAACGCCCGTCGGTCGGGACCATCAGCGCCGTGGCCGCGACCGCGAGGACGAACGCGATATTGAACACCGTGTCCTGCAGGGCGAATACCTGGCCGCGGCGGTCGTCGGCGATATCGATCTGCATGGCGGCGTCACCGGTGAGTTTGATCGTCTGCCCGGCCAGGCCGAGCAGGAACGCGCCGGCGAGCAGTAGCTGGTGGGCGCGCTGCGGGCCGGTGGGATCGGCGAGGGCGGTCGGCAGCACCAGCGTGAGCTGCACGACGATCGCGCAGCTCAGGCCGAGCAAGATCGTGCGGGGCCGGCCCAGCCGGGGAATGAGCAGGGGCGCGAGCAGGGCGGCCAGCAACATACCGGCGGCGGTCGCGGTGATCGCGACCCCGAAGCCGATGAGACCACTGTCGACGGCCGTGTGGCCGGACGGCGATTCACGCAGCACCAGCACCATGATCAGGGTGTCGGCGCCGAAGACCACCCGGTGGGCGCCGATACCGATCATCGCGGCGGAGACGTCCGCCGAATGCCGGACCGCCCGCGCGCCCACGATCAATCCGGTGAGTACCGCGCGGACCGCGCCCACCGAGGCGCCCGGATCCGATTCGGGCCCGAGCGCGCGGGACCGGAATCCGGCCGCCAGCCACACCCCGGCCGCCGAACCCGACGCGCTCACCGCCACCGCCACCGCGGATCCGGTGTCCCCCGCGCCGACCGCGCCGATCACCGCGACCGCCGCCGCGGCCCCGGCGGCCGCGCAGGCCGATCCGATGGTCGCCAGCAGCGAGTTGGCGGGGATCAGCCGCCGCTGGGTGAGAACCAGGGGCAGCGCCGCCGAGACCCCGGCCGCGGTGAACCTGCTGATTCCCACGACGGCCAATGCGAGCAACAGCAACGGCCCGGCCCCGGCTCCGGCCAGCAGGCCCAGGGCCACCGCGCCGATCAGCAGCATCCGCAGGATATTGGCGATCAGCAGCACCAGGCGCCGATCCCACCGGTCCAGCAGGGCCCCCGCGTAGGGTCCGATCACCGAATACGGCAGGAGCAGTACCGCGAATCCCGCGGCGACGGCCAGCGGGTCGGTCTCGCGTTCGGGGTTGAACAGGATCGCGCCGGACAGCGCCGCCTGGAACATCCCGTCGCCGAACTGCCCGGTGAACCGCAACAGCGTGAGGCGAACGGCGCCGGGGCTCTCGCGGACCGCAGCGCGGAGCGCTTTCCACTGCCCAGCGCGGAGCGCTTTCCACTGCCCAGCGCGGAGCGTCTTCCTCACCTTTTCGCTCGGGTCCGGGGAGGTCGCGCCGGGCCGGTGCCCGCGCTGCGAGTCGTCGCGTGCGCCCGTGCCGGGTGTCCGGTCCGTGGCGGCGGGTTCGGGCGCGGAGCTGGACACCGCCGCGACGCTACCGGCCTCGGGACCCGGGGGGTATTCCGGCCGTACCGGGCTCTCGTTCGGCGATGAGCAGATCGACCGCCTCGCGCATATCGGGGGCCATCGGCAGCGCACCGAGCGAATCGGCGTCTATCCAGGTGTAATCGTCGTGCTCATCCGGATCGAGAGTTATCTCGCCGGGCTCGGCCTCGGCGAGGAAACTGAATTTCCGCACCCGGGCCTTGGTGCGGGTCGCGTAGTCGAACCAGCCCAGGAAATCGGTGATACACCGCGCCACCAGCCCCGTTTCCTCGAACAGTTCGCGTACCGCGCCTTCGAGCAGCGACTCCCCCGATTCCACCCCGCCACCCGGGAGTTCATACATTCCGCCCAGGTAGTCGCCCGGTACCCGGCGTACCACCAGGAGTTTTCCGTTCCGGAAGACCGCGACGCCCACCACCAGGTCGGTGATGCCGTCGCGGTCGGCACCGGCGCGCAGCCGCTGTTCGATTCGCGCGAGAGCTTCGGGCCGCATCTTTCACCTCCCCGGTTGGTAATTCCATTTTCCGCGAACTTCTGCCGTGCCGCCGTTTCGGCCGCGGGTGCTCACCATCCGTTCACTTCGAGGTCGCTCGCGTAAAATGCCGGGGGCGGACAATCGACGAGGTCGGGGTATCGCCGCGGTACTTCCCGCGAGAAAGGTAATTGTGCCCGAGCCGGAAGGGAGGCGTGCGATGTCCTCGCAGCCGACGCCGCATATCGAAGTCCATCGCGCGGGTGATCGTCTCAAAACGCGGATAGCCTGGCTCGATTCCAAGCATTCGTTCTCCTTCGGTTCGCACTACGACCCCGAGAACACCCATCACGGGCTGCTGCTGGTGAACAACGACGATATCGTGTTGCCCGGCCAGGGCTTCGAAACACATCCGCATCGCGATATGGAGATCGTGACCTGGGTCCTCGAGGGATCGCTGGTACACCAGGATTCGCTGGGCCACAGCGGCGTCATCTATCCGGGTCTCGCGCAGCGGATGAGCGCCGGTACCGGTATCCGCCATTCGGAGAAGAACGACTCGTGGCGTGTCGATCCGGGCCGGGCCGAGCATGAGGAACCGGTGCATTTCGTGCAGATGTGGGTGGTCCCCGACGAACCCGGTATCGACCCCGGCTATCAGCAACTCGAGATCGACGATCAGCTGGCCGCCGGTGGCATGGTGACGGTGGCGTCCGGGCTGCCCCGGTACCGCGACCGTGCCGCGATCGCGATCAACAGCAGCCATTCCGCGCTGCATGTGGCGAAGCTGGCGCCGGAGGGTGAGTCCTCGACGCAGTTGCCGGAGGCGCCGTACCTGCATATCTTCGTCGCCCGCGGTGCGGTCGAGATGGAGGGCGTGGGCCTGCTCGATGTGGGTGACGCGGTGCGCCTGACCTTTTCCGGTGGGCAGCGCCTCACCGCGCGCGAACCCGCCGAAGTACTGATCTGGGAGATGCACGCCCGGCTCGGCGTGGGATAGTCGTCCGAATAGTCCGGGTAGGTCGACCCGGTGGCGTCGAACCTCGACAATGGTGTGCGGACATCTGAGGAGGAACGTATGTCGTACCAACCGCCCGGCGGCTATCCGCCGCCGGAGCCCTACCCCGGCCAGGGCCCGGGGCCGGGGCCGGGGCCCGGAGGACAGCCGCAATACTGGCAGGAGTCGCCGAAGCGCAAGGGGATGGCGATCGCCGCCCTGGTTCTCGGCATCCTCGCCGTCCTGACTTTCTGGACCATCGTCGGCGGCATCCTGTTCGGGCTGATCGCGGTGATTCTCGGCGTGATCGCGATGGTGAAGTCGAGCCGCGGCACCGGCGGCGGCGGGGTCATGGCGGTGATCGGGCTGATCCTCGGGATCCTGGGGATCATCGGCGTGATCGTGGTCGCCGTGGTCGGCTGGGGTATCTGGCAGGATTCCGGCGGCCAGGACTTCGTCGACTGTGTGAGCAAGGCCGGGGGCGACCAGTCCGCGATCTCGCAATGCGAAGACGAGTTCAACCAGCGATTCGAGGACCAGTACGGGGTGACGATCGCACCGCCGCAGCCCACCAACTGACCGGACGGGCCGGGCGTAGGTAGCGCCCGCACGAGGGCGGCACCGGCATACTGGGTTGTGTGACTTCCGACGTGACCAGCCCCTCCGGTATCGATCTGACCCACCTCGACCCGGCCGTCCGAGTGCAGGACGACCTGTTCACGCATGTCAACGGCGCTTGGCTGGCCGGGTACGAGATTCCGGCCGACCGGGCGGTGGACGGCGCCTTCCGGACGCTCTACGACCGGGCCGAGCTGGATGTGCAGGAGATCATCCGCACCGCCACCGGCGAGCCCGGTACCGATGCCCGCAAGATCGCCGACCTCTACGCCTCGTTCATGGACACCGAGGCGATCGAGAGCGCGGGCCTGTCCCCCGTCGCCGACGAACTGGCGGCCCTGGCCCGGATCACCGATCGCGGTGAGTTCGCCGCGCTGCTGGGCCGGCTGCAACGAACCGGGGTCTCCGGTGCGGTCGCGGTGTATGTGGATACCGACGACAAGAACTCCCAGCGGTACCTGGTGCACGCGACCCAGTCCGGTATCGGGCTGCCCGACGAATCCTATTACCGCTCTGATGAGTACGCCCAGGTCCGGCAGAGCTATATCGCCCATATCGACCGGATGTTCGCGCTGGCCGCCGCCGATCCGCACGTCGCCGGCCTGCTGGGCGGGGACTCGGCCGGATCCGGGGACTCGGTGGGAGCCCGGGTGTTCGAAGTCGAACGTAAGCTCGCCGCGGGGCACTGGGATGTGGTGCGCCGCCGCGACGCCGAACTGAGCTACAACCTCACCACCTTCGCCGAACTCGCCGAGCGGCACCCGGAATTCGACTGGGCGGCCTGGGTCGGCGGTCTGGCCGAAGGTGTTTCGGCATCCGGTCCGGAGCTGCTCGCGGAACTGGTTGTCCGGCAGCCCGATTACCTGCGTACTTTCGCCGAGGTGTGGGAGTCCGAGCCGCTGGAGGAATGGCTGCTGTGGGCGCGGTGGCGGGTGCTGCGGGCCCGGGCCGCCTACCTCACCGACGCATTGGTCGAGGAGAGCTTCGACTTCTACGGACGGACGCTCACCGGCGCCGAGGAGAACCGGGAACGCTGGAAGCGCGGGGTCTCGCTGGTCCAGGACCTGCTGGGCGAGGCCGTGGGCAAACTGTATGTCGCCGAGCACTTTCCGCCCGAGGCCAAGGCCGCGATGGTGCGGCTGGTGGAGAACCTGCGCGAGGCGTATCGCCGCAATATCTCCGAACTGGAGTGGATGAGCCCCGAGACCCGCCGGGCGGCCCTGGCGAAACTGGAGAAGTTCAGTCCCAAGATCGGCTATCCGGACCGCTGGCGCGACTACTCCGCGGTTTCGGTGGACCCGGGCGACCCGGTGGGCAACTACCGGCGTGGCTTCGCCGCCGAGCACGACCGCGACCTGAACAAACTGGGTGGACCGGTGGACCGGGACGAGTGGTTCATGACCCCGCAGACGGTCAACGCCTATTACAACCCGGGCATGAACGAGATCGTCTTCCCGGCCGCGATCCTGCAGCCGCCTTTCTTCGATCTGCAGGCCGACGATGCCGCCAACTACGGCGGGATCGGTGCGGTGATCGGCCACGAGATCGGCCACGGCTTCGACGACCAGGGCGCCAAATACGACGGTGACGGCAATATGGTCGACTGGTGGAGTGATGCCGACCGCACGGAGTTCGGTAAACGCAGCCGCGCCCTGATCGACCAGTACGACCGGCTCTCCCCCGCCGATCTCCCCGACGAGCACACCGTGAACGGGGAGTTCACCATCGGCGAGAACATCGGCGATCTCGGCGGCCTGTCGATCGCCGTACAGGCCTACAAGATCTCCTTGGACGGGCAGCAGCCCCCCGTGATCGACGGCCTCACCGGCCTGCAGCGGGTGTTCTTCGGCTGGGCGCAGGTCTGGCGCAGCAAGGTACGCCCCGAGGAGGCCGTGCGCCGGCTGGCGGTGGACCCGCATTCGCCGCCGGAATTCCGGTGCAACGCGGTGGTCCGCAATATCGACGCCTTCCACGAGGCCTTCGAACTCACCCCCGAAGACGCCCTCTACCTGGCCCCGGGCGAGCGGGTCCGGATCTGGTGAGACCACCGCGCCGATAGACAGCAGTGGCCCGCCCGGAATTCCGGGCGGGCCACGATCTGCCGGCTACAGACCGTCAGGCGTCATTCCAATCGCCCAGGCCGTCGCTGCTGTTCATGGTGCCGCCGCTGGTGTTCTGCACGATCACCGCGTCACCCTTCTTGACGTTCTCGTAGAACCACTTGCCGTCCTCGGTGCTCACGTTCAGGCAGCCGTGGCTGGTGTTCTCCACACCCTGCGAGGCCACCGACCACGGGGCGGCGTGTACGAAGATGCCGCTGTTGGAGATGCGGGTGGCGTACTCGACGTCGAGTTTGTAGCCCTCGGGGTCGTCGATCGGGACACCGTAGGTGGAGGAGTCCATCACCATTTCGCGGCGCTGCTCGCCGACGATGTAGGTGCCGTTGGGGGTCTCGTGGTCGGTTTTGCCCATCGAGGTGGGCATGGTGCGCTCGACCTCGCCGTTGCGCGTGATGGTGATGGTTTTGGTGGCGTCATCGGCGGTGGCGATCACCGCGTCGCCCACATGGAAGGCGCTGCGGCTGCCGCCGGCTTCCACCACGACATCGGTCTGGCCGGGCCAGAATTCGTTGGGGCGCCAGCGCACCTGCTGGTCGCTGCGCCAGTAGAAGTGCCCGGGGACCTCGGTCGACGGGGTGATCTTGATGGCCCGCTCGGCGGCGGCCCGGTCCTGCACCGGTTCCTTGAAGTTGATGATGATCGGCTGAGCGATGCCGACCTCTTCCCCTTCGGAGGGGTTGATCGCCGGGGGCGCGAAGTTCGCCTGCGGCGGCCCGGGCTCGGTGACGCCCGCCGCCGAGCCCGAAGGCAGATTCGGCAGCGCGTAGGCGGGCGCGGTGGCCACCGTCGTGGCAGTGGCGAGCGCGGCCGTCAACAGGACACCCTGCCGGAGCCGGCGCGCAGCCCGGCTTCTGGTCGACAGCGACCCGGTGTTCTCGGTGACATGCATAGAGTGTTCGTCCGTCCATTTCGACTCTGGAGCGTGCGGGGCCTGTGGGCCACCGGACGTCCTTCGGAGCACCCCGGCGAGTGTTCGCGGAGTTTGGTGGAGCACCTCCACGCGCGTGGACTCCCAGAACCGTCGAAAAGGTCGTGCGAGCACCGCCGGTAGTGGAGTTGTGGAGCGGTCCCGACGGGCGATGGTGCGTCGCGCTGATAGTGCCCGAACCACACTGGTGCGCCTCCGCTCCGGTTTCCTTCCTACTGCCTTGACGTCTTCGTGACCAATGCCCATTGTCGTTACATAGCTGTTATGCATCAACGGTGGTCGTAGTCACCCTTTACGGCCGGAGCTACCGGTCGGGCCGGGGGATATGCCCCCACCCGGGCATTTCCGGCCCCCCGACCGCCTGTCGGAGTGGAAACGAAATGATCACGGTCAAACCTCTCGATGAGATATCTCACCGGATTTCGGTCGCGTCCCGGGCAGCGCCGACCGGCCCGCGCCCCGCCGCACGTGCGCGGACTCACCGAGTCGACGGTCGCGCCGCGATCGTGTATTCATGGCGTGTTGTGCCAAGCAAGGCTGTGATGAGGTCCGGATTCGACGCGGGAGCAGGGTTCGGCGACACAGCGGGAGGACTGTGCGTGTCTGGATGGACTTCGTCCCGAGTGACGATGGCGATTGCCGGATTGGCGGCCGCGGCCGCGCTGGCGGTCGCGGGTTGTAGTTCCACGATCGAGGGTCGTGCGCAACCGATGAGTGAGACCGGGACCGTGGACGCGGTGGATGTGACCGGACCGGGTTCGGGTACCGCCACCTCCACGCCCGAATCGACCGCGCCGACCACCACCCCCACCGAGGAGGGTGGCTCGGTGAGCTTCGATGCCGAGGTGGGTGACTGCGTCACGCTGGCCGGGACCACCACCGACGCCGAGATCGAAGCGGCGTCCTGTGGGAGCAACGAGTCGAACTACAAGGTGATCGGCAAGGCCGAGCAGAGTGCGCAATGCGTCGGCGACGCCGACAACTACTACGCCGAGAGCCGCAACGGGATCGAGATGGGCGCGTTGTGCCTCGATATCGACTGGGTCATCGGCGGCTGTATGGATGTGGGCACGGGCACTACCGGCCCGGAGCGTATCGACTGCACCGCCACCTCGGCGGTGGACGGAGTCAAGGTGGTCGCCATCGAGGAGAACGCCGACGATGTGAGCGCCTGCGGTGCCGGTAGCAGCGGCTATGTCTACACCGAGCGGCGCTTCGTGGTGTGCGTCGACGAACTGTGACGACGCGCCCGTAGCGCCCGTCAAGGGGCCGACACGAAAAAGAGCGGGCACGTTGCCCGCTCTTTTTCGTAGGTGACTACCGCCGTCAGACCGGCCGGAAGCCCGATCCGACGCTGTTGCGGTTGTCGATATCGCCCATGATGGTCGACATATTCGTACCCACCTCCGGGCCGAAGCAGGCGATCGCCAGATAGGCGTTCACCATGCCGACCAGGGTGGAGCCGACGACCACGGGTGCCCCGGAGTCGCCTTCCATCACGCACATCTGCGACCAGGTCTCCATACTGCTGGCGAAAACGTCGCCGTAGGCGATACCGCAGGTGTTGCCGGTGGTACGGCCTTCCTTGCAGACGATCATCGGGAACTGCGCCGGCCCGCCGAGGCCGGTGATGCTGAGGTTGCCGACCCGGTTGACCGGGGTGACCCGGCCCGGATCGAATTCCAGGATCGCGTAGTCCAGCTCCTGGTTGGAATGCACGAACCGGCCGAGCGGGCCGGCTCCCGGGTCCTGTTCGGAATACACCTCGTGCCCAGGGGTTCCGCAGTGGCCGGCGGTGAGCCCGACCAGTCTGCCGGCGCCGTCGTGGCCGATCGTGGTCAGTGTGCACTGAATCGCCATATCGGACATTTGGCCCGGCTCAGAGGAAATGATGAGCCCCGACCCCCCACCGAGTACAGGCCGCCCGGGATCGGCGGCCACCGTCCCGGTTCCGAGCAACGCCGAACTCAGCGCGACGGCGAAGACGGCACCGGCCGCCTGGGCGAGTTTCCTGAACATATCCCTCCAGACCTCGAAGCCCGCACGATATCAACGTGTGGCACCTCATCGTGGCAGCAACCGTCACGATGCGCGCCCCGAGTCACCATTACCCACTGGTTCGCTTGTGCCACAGCGGGGTTCGGCTCATCGGTCGTGCCTTCGGCCGGGCGGTTCCCGCACGCGGTGGATTCCGCGCGAAGTCCGGCCAAGATACCTTCGGAAGAATAGCTTAACGCTATTAATCGTCCCGGATTTCGGGTCGCGGGTCGAGTAACAGTCGAATCTCCGTGCCGCGGCGAATGGGTAATTTTTAGGAATACTCTCCGTTATTTAAGTGAACCGTGATTCTTGTCGCTTTCGCGCAGCGAGAACGGTTTATCCCCCGCTCAGCTGTAGGTTCTTCCAAAATCGCCGGAGACATGTTGGGATACACACCAAGGCGTCTCGGATAACTCGATGGTCACGGCGCGCGGTGGCGAACGTCTATGACCGCACTCACGCGTCTATGGTGTGTTCCGCACTACTACGTAGTAAGGTGCCTCAAGCAAACCAGCCGTCGGGGTAGGTAACCGACGTCGAGAGGGGTTAGTCAGTGCAGTCGACCAAGAGTCCACCAACAGGTTCTCGGTTGAGCGGAGCGGTCGAGTGGACGCGGGACTACTGGCGCGACCACCCCAGACGTTCAGTGGAGACGCTCGGCCGACAGATGACCATGGCGGTCGAAGCGGTTACCGAACTCGTGGTCAGTATTTTCCGCGGCCGATTCCCGGTGAACGAGTTCATCCGGCAGTGCGCGTTCATGGCCAACGTGGCCGCCGCGCCGACTCTGCTGGTGGCGATCCCGATCGGTGTCATCGTATCCATCCAGGTCGGTGCGGTTGCTCAGCAGGTCGGCGCCACATCGTTCATCGGCGCGGCCAACGGCCTCGGCATCATCCAGCAGGGCGCGCCACTGGTCACCGTGCTGATGATCGCGGGTGCGGTCGGTTCCGCGATCTGCGCCGATCTCGGCTCCCGGACCATTCGCGAGGAAATCGACGCGATGAAGGTCATGGGCGTCGATCCGCTGCGCCGGCTCGTGGCGCCCCGGCTCGGGGCGGCAATGCTGGTCAGCGTGCTGCTCTGCGGATTCGTGGTATTCGTCGGATTTCTGACCGGCTACATTTTCAATATTTTCGCCCAGGGTGGCACGCCGGGTTCCTATATCTCGACCTTCGCGTCGTTTGCGGTAACGCTCGATCTGTTTGTCGCGCTGTTGAAATCGCTGTTGTTCGGTCTGCTCGCGGCAATCATCGCCTGCGATACCGGATTGAATACCCGCGGTGGTCCGGGCGGTGTCGCCAACTCGGTGAATACCGCCGTTGTCATGTCCGCGGTGATGTTGTTCGGAGCTAATGTGATCTTCACCCAGGTGTACAACACTTTGTTCCCCCCACAGGTGGTGTGAACCGGTGTCCGCAACCTATGTGCCCCCGCTGCTCAAACCTCTGCAGCAACTGCGAAATGCGGCCGGCGCACCGGTCGAACTACTGGCCCGGCTCGGGCATCAGGTGTTCTTCTTTCTGCGCTCGGTCGGCTCGATGCCGTTGGCGTTCAAGCAGTACCCCAAAGAGGTCTGGCGGCTGCTCTCCGATGTCACCTGGGGGAACGGCAATCTCATCGTCGGTGGTGGCACCATCGGCGTTGTTCTCATCCTGAGTGCTTTCGGTGGGATCACCGTGGGCATCCAGGGCCATACTTCGCTCGACCTGCTCGGATTGAGTCCGATCACCGGTGCCATCTCGGCCTTCGCGACCACGCGTGAGCTCGGGCCGCTGCTCGCCGCCCTTGCTTTCGCCGCCCAATCGGGCTGCCGGTTTACCGCCCAGCTCGGCGCGATGCGCATCTCCGAGGAGATCGACGCGCTGGAATCGGTGGCGATCCGCCCGCTGCCCTATCTGGTGAGCACCCGGATGATCGCCGCGATGATCACCATCCTGCCGCTGTACTGCCTCGGCCTGGCGATGGCCTACATCTCCTGCTCGCTGACCGTGCAGCTGATCGGCGGTACCGCCAGCGGTACCTACCAGCACTACTTCTATCAGTTCCTGATTCCGACGGATGTGCTGTATTCGCTGCTCAAAGCGATCGTCTTCGTCGCCATCACCACGTTCATCCAGTGCTACTACGGCTTCTTCGCCTCCGGTGGCCCCGAGGGCGTGGGTGTCGCGGCCGGCCGCGCGATCAAGATGTGCATCATCATCGTCGTTTTCGCGGACCTCTTCATGACCTTGGCCATCTGGGGCGTCAACCCCGGAATCCGGATCTCGGGGTAGGCAATGATCATCGATCCGAGTGGGCGCGGGCCCACGATGAAGCAGTTGCTCATCGCGGGCACCTGCGGCCTTGTCGTCTTCGCAGTGATACTCGGCTTTCTGATGGCCAGGTATCAGGGCTATTTCGTCGAGAAGGTGAAGGTCACCGCGAATCTCACCACCACCGGCGACGGTCTGCCCGAACAGGCCGATGTGAAATTCCGCGGTGTCCTCGTGGGCGCGGTGAAGGACGTGTCGGTGGCCGCCCAGGGCGAGCTGCAGGAGGTGAACATCGAGCTGAAGCCCGAGTTCGCCGACGGCATCCCGGCCACGGTCACCGCCCGGGTGGTGCCGAGCAACCTGTTCGCCGTCACCTCGGTCGAGCTGGTGTACAACGGGCCCAGCCAGGATCACCTCGACGAGGGCTCGGAGATCGAGGAGGACCGCAGCCAGGGCACCATCGCGCTGCAGGACACCCTGACCACGGTGCAGAACATCCTCGACGCCATCGACCCGATCCAGTTCGGACGGGTGCTGGGCACACTGTCCTACGCGCTGGACGGCAGCGGCCGGGTACCGGGGTCGACCGTCGAGCGGCTCGACAACTGGCTCACCTCGGTGGACCAGTCGATCCCCGACCTCGGTGTCTTCCTCGACGATATGTCGGGCTCGGTGCACGCGCTCAACGAGTCGGCGCCGGAACTGATGGACGTACTGGCCACCTCGGTGCAGACCGCGAGCACGATCGCCGATCGGCGTCAGCAGCTGGTCGATCTGATCAGCGGCGCCAGCGGCACGGTGGATCAGGTGAACGACTTGTTCGCCCGTAATCCCAACCTCGGCAAAGAGCTGACCGTGGGGATGAACCAGACCTTCGGCGCACTGGCCTCCAACCCGGCGTCGATCACCAATGCGATCAGCAATCTGAACACCTCGGCGCGCAAGCTGAGCACGGTGTTCACCTGGGGTCCGCAGCGGCAGATGGTCTGGAACGCCGGTGTCAGCTTCACCCCGTTCAACCCCAATACCGTGGCGGACTGCCCGCGCTACGGTGAGCTGGCCGGCCCGAGCTGCGCTACCGCGCCCGCCGTGGCCGACCCCGGTTACCTGCCCGAGCAGATGCAGCCGCGCCGGCTGTCGGGTGCCGACGGTCTGCCGCCGGTACCGCCGATCCCGGGTCTGCCGCAGATCCCGGGCATCACCACGGAGACCGGTGCTCCCGCGCCGGCCCAGCCGCCGGCCGGTAACAACCCGTTCGCCGGAACGCCGCTGGAAGGTCTCTTCCCGCAGGGGCTTCCGCAACTGCCGGGTCTGCCCGGAGCACCGGCGCCCGCGCCGGCCGCGCAGCCCGGTGAACAGCCGCAGAACCCGCCGGCCGACCCGGGTGCCCCCGCGCCGGCGGCGGACAGTGGGAACGGTGCCGCTCCGGCGGCCCGGCCGATCACCTACGAGGGCGACGCGGCGGTGGAGACACTGCTCGGCCGCAAGCCGTCGTCCGTGGAGTACCTGATGTTGAGTTCCATCATGGAAGGCGGAACCCTGCGAGTGACCGAGGAGGCCGCCGCGTGAAGGGGGTACGCAAACCGCTGATCGGGTTCGGCCTGTTCGCGATCGTTTCGGTGCTGGTCACCGTCCTGGTCTGGAATACGCTGGCCCGTACGGTCGACGGCGGGACGAAGACCTATTCCGCGGTGTTCACCGATGTGCTCGGCCTGCGCGAGGGCGACGATGTCCGGATGGCGGGCGTCCGCGTCGGCAAGGTCGAGAAGATCGAGATCACCGACGACCACAACGCCAAGATCAGCTTCATCGTCCAGGACGATCAGACGCTCTTCGGCAATACCAAGGCGCTGGTCCGGTACCAGAACCTGATCGGTCAGCGCTATGTGGCGCTGGCCCCCGGTTCCGGCGGGGATTCCTCGCAGCTGCCGGCGGACGCGACCATCCCCGTCGACCGCACCGAGCCGTCGTTCGATATCTCGGCGCTGCTCAACGGGTTCCAGCCGCTGTTCGAGGTGCTCGAACCCGAACAGGTGAACCGGCTCTCCGAGACCTTCATCCTCGCGCTGCAGGGTGACCGGGTTTCGCTGAGCTCGTTCATCACTCAGGCGGCGACCATGGCGACCGATTTCCAGCGCCGGGACGCCATCCTCAGCGATGTGATCACCAACCTCAGTGGTGTGATGGCCGGCCTGGCCAAACGAGGGGACGAATTGGAGACGCTGATTACCCAGACCAGGGCGTTGATCGGCGGCCTGTACGAACAGGGGCAGTCGCTGCTCGGTTCGACCGAGCAGATCGCCGACGCCACCACCGCACTCGTCGGAATGGTCGGCAATATCCAGCCGAAGCTGGAGGCGGTGCAGAATTCGACACGTGACGCTTTGACGCTGTTCCTGGCGAACGGCGCGAAACTGGATCAGGCCGCCATCGACCTACCCGCAATCCTCGCCGACGCGGGACGATTCACCTCCGAAGGCGCATACGCGAACGCGTACATCTGCCGGCTGGATGTCTCGCTCTACGGTGTCCTGTTCCCCCGCGGACTGTTCTCGCAGATCGGCGGCAATTCCCAATCGGCGGTGTGCCGGCCATGACCAAATTCAAAACCTGGTTCAACAACAATCGTTATTTCGGCCTCGGCATCATCGGGGTCATCGTGGTGGCCATCCTGGTGCTGGCCTCGAGCGGATTCCGCACCCTCGGTATCGGCGAACAGTCGATCAAGGCCGAGTTCGTGCAGTCCGCGGGTATCTCGATCGGCGATAAGGTCGATGTGGCCGGTGTGCCGGTCGGCCGGGTCTCGGGAGCCGAACTCGAGGGTGACCATGTTCTGCTGACTCTGCAGGTCAAAAATGATGTGAAGCTCGGGCCGGACGCCCGGGCGTCCATCAAGATGGCGACCCTGCTCGGTGCCCGCTTCGTCGATCTGGATCCCGGCGACGGCTCCGGCCTGCCCGACGATCGGATCCCGAAGACCAACACCGCAGTTCCCTACGATCTCGCCGATGTGATCGACAAGGGCACGCCGGAATTCCAGGATCTGGATCCGGGCAAGCTCTCGGAATCGCTGAACCTGTTCAATGAGCAGCTGCAGGGCTCCCCGGAGCTGGTGGTGCAGTCGCTGGACAGTATCGGTGCGCTCGCGAAGGTGATCGACAGCCGCAAGGGCGATGTGGAGCAGCTGCTCAAGGACCTCGACCGGGTGACCACCATCCTGGCCGACAACCGCAACAGCGCGCTGCTGATCATCACCCAGGGTGAGGCCATCGCCTCGCGGGTGGTGGAACGCCAGCAGTTGCTGCGGACCCTGCTCGACAACACCGCTACGCTGACCGCCCAGTTGCAGGCGATCGGCGCGCAGAACAACAACCAGTTCGGCAATACCCTCGACCAGCTCAACACCATGGCCGCGGGTCTGCAGAAGAACAAGGACAACCTGGACCGGCTGCTTTCCATCATGCCGCCGTCGGTGCGCTACCTGGCCAACGCCTGGGGTAACGGCAACTACGCCGAGGTCGGTATCCCGTGGCTTTTCCCGGACAACTGGTTGTGCTTCGCCCAAGTCGCCGAGGGGTGCCAGGGATGAATCCGAAGAAGATCGGTCTCGCGAAGAAAGCGGCCAAGGCGCTCGTGGTCGGCGCGTCGGCGCTGGCGATCGGCAGTTGCTCGACGGTGAGCAACGTGATCGGCGGCGATATGAAGATCACCGCCGATTTCGAGAACATCGCCGGCATGTACGAGGGCAACCCGATCACCGTGCTCGGGCTCCAGGTGGGCAAGGTCGACAAGATCGTGCCGCACGGGGATCTGATCGAGGTCCATATGACCATCGACGGTGACGTGGAGATCCCGAAGAGCGCGATGGCCGTGGTGGTGTCGCCGTCGATCGTGACCGACCGCCATATCGAGATGACCCCGCGTTACGTCGAGGGCGATATGCTCGAAAACGGCGATCACCTGCCGCTGGAGCGCACCGATGTCCCGGTGGAACTGGACACGATGCTCAAGACCATCGACAAGTTCGCCGACGCGCTCAAACCGCAGGAGGGTCAGGAGGGTGTCGGGCCGCTGTCGGGCCGTGTGCTCTACCCGATGCTCAACGGCCAGGGTGAGAAGATGCGCGACACCCTCAACGCGCTCTCCAGCGCGCTGAAGGTCGGCGTCGACAACAAGGACGCCATCTCCAACATCATCATCAAGCTCAACGAGCTCACCACGATGCTGGCCGAGAACGACCAATCGGTGCGCGATTTCAGCAATTACGCCACCCAGATGACCACCATGCTGGCCGAGCAGGCGCCCGGTCTGCAGGGCACACTCCAGCAGCTGTACGACTTCCTGAACAACACCAGTTCCATCTTCGCCGCCCACCAGGACCAGCTGGTGGACACGCTGACCCGGATGAACACGGTGATCGATCAGCTGCGGCAGAACTCGCGTGGCGTGACCGAGGTCGTCGATGTGGCGCCGATGCTGCTGCAGAACATCCACCGGTCGATGAACTACGAGCAGGGCTATGTCCGGCTGCACGCGCTGATCGGTACCAACCTCGCGGGTGGCGAGATCGTCAGCCTCTTCTGCGAACGGATACAGATGAAGTCCGACGGCTGCCGTACCGGCCGGCCCGAAGATTTCGGACCCGACTTCGGACTCACCGCCGCACTGCTGGGACTGACGAAATGATGCGAACGATCCGACGGGCCCGCCGCACCGTCGCCGCGCTGGCGGCGGCCGGGACCGTGCTGCTGGCATCCGGTTGCGGTCTGAACGTGGAGGACATCCCGCTGCCGAAACCCGGCACCGGCGGTGAGACCTTCACACTGCAGGCGGTATTCGAGAACGCGCTGAACCTGCCCGACCAGGCCAAGGTGAAGGTCGGCGGTTCCGATGTCGGTGTGGTCACCAATATCGAGACCAAGAACTTCCAGGCCATCGTCGATATGGAGATCCGCAAGGATATCGAGCTGCCGGTCGGCACCACCGCGGAACTACGGCAGGCGACCCCGCTCGGCGATGTCTTCGTGGCAGTCTCCAAACCGCCCGCCGAACAGGGGACCCAACTCCTCGAGAGCGGCGATACGCTGCCCATCGAGCAGACTTCCGCCGGTGCCACGGTGGAAGAGCTGCTGCTGTCGGTATCGCTGATGTTCAACGGCGGCGGTATCGCCCATCTGACCCGGCTGGGCACGGAACTGGATTCGATCGTCGGCGGCCGTAGCGATCAGGTGGTGCACCTGGTCAACGAGATCACCGGCGTGGTGTCCAGCATCAACGCCAACTCGGCCAGGATCGACAGTGTGCTCGGTGAGTTCAGTACGCTCGCGGGCACTCTCGACAGCCGCCGGGCCGAACTCGGCCAGGTCGCCGATACGCTCCCGGATATGATCGGCGCGGTCGCCGAGAACAACCGGGCGCTGGGCGATCTGCTCGGCAAAATCGCCACCACGAGCAACGCGCTCGGCGATTTCGCCAAGACCACCGGCGGCGATCTGGCCGGCACCCTCGACAATCTGAACAACCTGATGGCGGCGCTGGCGGCCACCGGCGACAACTTCGGTGCGCTGATGGATGTCCTGCACGAACTGCGGGATCCGGTGGACGCCACCTTCCGCGGCAGCAGCCTGGCAGCCCAGGTCAATGTCACCAACCTCGATATCGCCATGCTCACCGCGCCCGGGACCAGCCATTTCTACGATGTGCGTGATCTCCAGGACTTCGCGGGCAGCCTCATCCAGATCCTCCAGGTCGTGCAGTACCGGGTGGGAGGCCAGTGATGTTCAAACACAAGATCCTGCTGTCCAATATCGGCCTGGTCCTGGCGTTACTGATCGGCGGAACCTATCTGCTGGTCAACGTCATGCGGGTGAATCCGCTGCGCAGCACCTACACGGTCGTGGTGAATCTGGACCGCTCCGGCGGTCTGCAACCCGGCAACGATGTGACGCTGCGCGGGTACCGGGTGGGCGAGGTCAGTTCACTCGAGCTGGTCGGCGACGGCGCGGGCATCCAGGCCGAGGCCGAGATCGATTCGCGCTACGACATTCCGGTGGACACCAAGGTCGCCGTGCAGGCGCTTTCCGGTGCGGGTGAGCAGTACATCGACTTCCGGCCCGCCGCCGATCAGGGTCCGTTCCTGACCGACGGCTCGGAGATCACCTTCGATCCGGAGCGGGTGAGCACCCCGGTGCCGGTGTCATCGGTGCTGGAGAACTCCAGCGATCTCATCGCCCAGGTGAATCCGGAGCATTTCGCGGTGATCCTGAACGAGCTCGATACCGCGCTCAGCGGTGGGCCCGACCAGCTGCGTTCGCTGATCGAAGGCGTCAGCCTGGTCTCCGCGGGCCTGGAGTCGCTGCTGCCGCAGACCACGAATCTGATCGCCAACCTGCGGACCATCGCGTCGACCACCTCCCAGGCCCAGCCGGACCTGGGTACGCTGACGGCGAATTCGCAGATACTGTTCGACCAGTTCAACAAGGCGAATGCCGAGCTGATCAATGTCCTGGATCAGGCGCCGGGTCAGTTCGCCAGCGTGACCGCGACACTGGACACCACCAGTGATCCGATCACCGCGCTGACCAACAATTTCGTCGCGGTCACCCGGGCGGCCCAGTTGCGCACGCCCGCGCTGGCCGCGCTGTTCCCCGCGCTCGAACAGGGCGGCGCGGCGCTCGGGGTCCCGGCCCACGACAACGAGTTCCACACCATTCTGGATATCTGGTTCCGGCCCTTCTGCCAGTACCAGTCCACTCCGGTGAAGACGCAGGTGGTCCAGGACGGCACCCTGCCGATGTGGAACTACTGCGATAACCCGCCGCCGGGGCAGCAGATCCGTGGTTCGGTCAACGCGCCGCGGCCCAATATCCCGGACAACGGGGCGTCACTCCCGCCGGGGGTCGACCCGAACGAACGTACGCTGCCGCCTGTGCGGTAGAAGAGACCGGTCGTCCGGCGCCGGGTGCGACGGTGCATACTCTCGCAGAGATGCCCGCCACACCCGGCGGTCGTTTTCCGACCGGTAGATTACGGCGCGTCTCCAGCCGCGCCGGGAAGGTGTGATCAGTACAGATGTCCACAGAAAAACCCGTCTCCGACCCCTTGGAGCCGGAAGGCACTGGTGTGCCAGCGGACGCCGCGGCTGAGCACACCGACTCCGGTAGCGAGACTGCGGAGAAGGCGCCGACCGGCGGTGATACCGCGAAGTCCGAGTCCACGGATTCCGCGGATACCACCGAGAAGATCGAGAAGCCCGCGGACCCCGATGCCACGGTGCAGGCCGATTCCGACGCCACCGTGCAATCCGGCTCCGAGGCCACGGAGAAGGTCGGCACCGACGCCAGCGTGAAATCCGACCCCGACGCGACCGAGAAGGTCGACACCGATGCGACCGAGAAGGTCGACAAGGCCGCCGCGCCGAAATCGGACGAGGGGGACGACGCCAGCGTCTCGCTCGGAAAGTCCGGCACCGCCGAAAAGGATGCCGCCGCCGTCACGGCATCGGAGTCCGGCGACGCGGAAAAGTCCGGGTCCGACGCCAAGGACGAGAAATCCGAGGCAGGAGCGGCCCGCCGGTTCCCGCTGCCCGCACTGGCCGGGTTCGCGGTGCTGCTGGTCGCGGCCGTGGTCGCGGTCGGGGTGTTCTTCTTCCTGGCCGGCGACCGTCAGGAGGAATTGGACCACCGCGCCGCGGCCACCAAGGCCGCCTGCGATTTCGGAAACAGTTTCGCCACCTACAGTGGCGACAAGGCCGACGACTACATTTCCCGGCTGGACCAGGGAGCCACCGGTGAATGGAAGAAACTGGTCTCCGAGATCGGCCCCGAATTGAAAACGCGATTCGCCCAGACCCAGGTCAATTCCACCGCCGCCGACGTGCAGTGCGGTTACGAAAGCGGTGCGGACGACAACGCTCGCGTGGTGCTGGTGATCGACCAGCAGTTCACCACCGCCGGCGCCCAGCCACAGCAGCAGCCGGGCCGGGTCAAGGTCGCCGCGAACGTCGATATGCAGAAGATCGACGGCACCTGGCTGGTGGCCAATTTCGATACCCCGATGATGCAGCAGTAACCGGGCCGCGAGACATACGAGAAGCGAGGACTCGAAGCTATGGCGAAGAACGAGACCGCGGCGGCCCAGGATTCCGACAACAAATCCGGACTGCTGCCGATGGTGGCCGCTTTCGTGGCGGGTGTGGTGCTGGTGGCGCTGGTCGTCGCGACAGTGGTGTATTTCCATGCCTATCAGCAGAACCAGGGTGAACTGAACGCCCAGAACGAATCCACCAAGGCCGCCTGCGATTTCGCGCAGGCCACGAATACCTATGACTATCAGGGCGATCTGGACGGTTTCATGACCGCCATGAAGGAAGGCGCCACCGCCGACGTCGTGCAGTCGCTGGAGCAGAATTGGGATGTACTGCGCCAGTTGCTCACCGAATCGAAGGTGAAATCGTGGGTCGACGAGTCGACCTGCGGTTTCCAGTCCGGTGACGAGAAGTCCGCCAAGGTGCTGGTCAATATCGGTCTGATGAAGACCAACGCGGTGACCCCCGAACCGAAGCGGCAGGACATCGCGGTGGTCGCGGGCCTGGAGAAGGACGGCGACCGCTGGATCGTCAACCAGTGGGACCTGGCGATGCTGCAGGGTGTGGGCGCCGAAGGTGGCGCGCCGGCGCCCGGCGGTCCGGCACCCGCCGCCCCCGAAGGCGGTCAGCCGGCTCCGGCACCGGGTAACTGATTCCGGAATAGTCTGTGCGTCTTCCGGCGGTGGTTCGAACCACCGCCGGAAGACTGCTTTTCAGGACCTTTCTGTCGGCAACATGTCGCCGACAGCTGCCGAATATCGCGGTCAGGTACCGTCCGGCGCTCGGTTGTAGGTGTCGACAGTCGCTTTCGAGGTCGAGGAGTCCTGCAACACCAGCTCCCACGGTCCGGTGTTCACCTCGAAGTCCTTACCGAATCCGACCCACTTTCCGGCCATCCGGGTACCGGTCAACTCGATGAGCAGCTGGATCGAGCCGTGGTACCGAGCGCCGCGATAGTAGCCGCCCGGCGCGGTGATCTCACTCCACGTTCCAGTGCACACATTCCCGTCCACGCTCAGATCCATCTCGAGTGACGACGGAGAAGAACCCGGCAGGCTCCGCACCGTCAGGCGGTCGTCGTGCTGCAGCACCACGGCGTAGTGCGCCGCGGTGAATGTCGCGTCCCGGCCGCTCGAGTAGTACTCGTACCGGGACAACCACACACCAGCGTACGAGCCGGGCAGGCGGGTGCGGCCGCTCGGCGCTGCGGTTCGCCGGGCGGGGTCGATATTCCCGATGGCTGATTCGACGTGCTGACTGCCGTCCGGGCCGGAGAGGCTACGGCCGGCCATAACCGCGCCGAATCCGAGCGTCTCGATCGGTAGTCCCATGACCTTCTCCAATGCCCTCGCGTGTGACGGACGTGGATTCACCGTACGACCGGCTTCCCAGCGCTGCACAAGCCGTTTGGTTGCGCTGGCGCAACCGGCCTCGCGGAGGGCACGCGCGAGATCGTCCTGACTCATCAGGCGGGCGTTCCGGGCCGCGCGCAGTGCGGTGTTCGGCGTGGTTCCCATGTCAAGACGGTAGCTCTTGGACGCCTAAATGTCGCCTGGAATATGTACGCATTGACGCCTCGAGAGTCGTCGGATGTTCCCTTGTGGAACAGCAGTCTGGACGCAGCCCCGTCGCCGGGTCGACCCGGCTTCCCCGGCGGCGGGTGCAATCCACTCTCCGAGAGCCGGGCGCAAGGGGTATGCAGTGACCGACGAACGGCCGCGAGCTGTCGCGATGATCCGCAGCGACGTCCAAGGGGATGGGGTAGACGTCTACCGGGTCGCGGAGACGCACGGGTACCGGTTGGTCTGGACGGTCTACCTCGATACCGGCCCATTGGCATCCGCGCTCATCGTGGCCGGTGTCGTGATGGAACACAACGCGTCCGCGGTCGTGGTCCCCTCGTTCGAGCATGCCGACTCGGTTCGTCACGCGATCACCGATATCGCCCAACTCCTGACCCCGATGCAGGTCTACCCGCGCGGGTACCGATGGCCTGTGGTGGAGTCGTGAGCGGCGCCGATCTCGCCTTGGTTGTGCTCGTCATCGGGTTGACCTGGCTCACCGTGATGCTGCTCCGGGAGTAGCGCGAGGTCGACGGGGTGTAACCCCGGGCGCCTCCGGCGGTGGGTCGAGCCACCACCGCCGGAGGCTATTCGGGCGGTCTGAAACTACTACGGCGACAACAGCGCGCGCATTCCGGCCGTGTGAACGGTCAGAACAGCTGCAGCGGCGCTGTTGTCGCGTAGTCGACGGCCGGTGTGGCCGTCGGTTCCGCAGCCTTCCCTGCTGCCGCGGAGGTTTGTGGGGCCGGACGGGTTCCGGTGGGTTCGGTGCCGGAGGTGGCCGCGGCTTTGCGGGCCGCGGCGCCGGCCAAGGCGTCGGCCTGCTCGTTGAAGTAGTTGCCGACATGGCCGCGCACCCAGCGGAAGCGCACCGGGCCGGGGCGCGACGCGATGGCGTGATCGATATCCCGGATGAGTTCCAGGTTCTTCACCGCGCCGCCGCTGGCGGTGCGCCAGCCGTTGTTGCGCCAGTTGGGCAGCCATTCGGAGGCGCATTTGATCGCGTACAGCGAATCGCTCTCGATCAACAGAGGGTCGGGGCCGGGATGGGCCCGGATGGCCTCGAGCACAGCCCATAGTTCGGCGATCTGATTGGTACCCGTTGCCGCGCCGCCGCTTTCGGTGCCACCGGCGTGGTCCACCCACGCCCATCCGATGGCTCCACCGGGATTTCGCAGGCACGATCCGTCGGTACTCACGATGATCATGGCAGTACCCTACGCATGGCGGCCGACAAGGTCCGTACCGTGGAACTCTTCGATCGCGGCGCGCAGCCGCGCCTCGGTGCGACGCAGGGCGGAGCGCAGCAGGGCCGCGCGCGGCCGGTCGATCAGAATCGCGGTGACGCCGCGGGGGTCGGCGTAGTCGAGCTCGCAGGTGAGCACCGATCTGCCACGGCCCAGCGGGTCGAAACGCAGGGTGAGCCGAGCCGATAGCGGGCCGCTCAAGGTGTAGCCGAGAACGGCGTCCTGGCGATGTTCGCTGACCTCGCACACCAGGGTCGGCCGCCACGGGCCGAAGCGGTAGCCGATGTCGTATCGCGCGCCGACGCCGTGCTCGATATCGCCGCGTTCCGCATTGCCGTGCGGTGTGATGTGCCGGGCCCCTGCCAGCCAGTCCGGAACGGACAGGGGATTGTCCGCATAAGCGAAGGCAACGGTGATCGGCGCCGTCACATCGCTTGCGTATTTGATGAAGCCCACGGGCCCTCCCTCCATGGCTGCCCGACAAAAGTACTATAGCTTTCCGTTTTATTTCGGGCAGTTGCGGATTCGATAGCCGATGGACACCACATGTGATGCACTGCCGACGAGCCCGGTGACGGTATCAGACCAGGTGGAGGGCCGACTGCCTGTGATTACCCATCCGGACCCGAGATAAGCGTCACATTTCGTGAGTATCTGCCCGGGTGGACAGGATTCATCGGAGGTTTCGGGTATCGGGCCGGGGGTACTTTTCACCCGCCGGCGAGCGCCGTACTCGACTGCCGTGCGCAGGCACCCGGCCAACGACGTCCGGCTGTCGCGGATCCGGTGTGACGCTCGCCGGCCTCGCCGACGCGGCGGGTCAGGCGAAAGAACCCGGTTTCCGGCCGCTTCCCGGCGGTCCGGCGAAGGCCTGCGCGAGAGTGAGCCATTCGGCGGCCTCCGGCCCGGTGGTGCGCAGCGCCAGATCGTCCGGGTGACGGCGTTGCGTGACGAGCAGGCAGAAATCCAGAGCCGGTCCGGTGACCCGCTGCGCCGCACCTTCCGGGCCCCACGACCACACCGCTCCGGACGGCGCGGTCAGCTCGACCCGGAACTCGTCGGTGGGCGCGGGCAGGCCGCGGACGGAATAGGCGAAATCCCGGGTCCGCACCCCGATATGGGCCACGGCACGCAACCGGTCGGTGGGTTCGCGGCGCACGCCGAGCGTATCGGCGACATCCTGACCGTGGGCCCAGGTCTCCATGAGGCGCGCGGTAGCCATGGATCCGGGCCGCATGGGCGGTCCGAACCAGGGCACCTTGGCATCGCCGGGGACGGTGCGCAGTGCTTCGGTGAGTGCGGTCCGGGCCCGGCGCCAGCGGTTCAGCAGCTCGGGTACCGGGGTCCCGGCGGCTTCCGTGGCGGCCTCGTCGACGAAGGTGTCCACCCGCGGCGCGGCCTCGGTCAGCAGATCGGTGAAGGCGGTCCCGCCGGTGCGCGCGTCGGTGGCGGCCAGCGTCGCCACCTCGTCGGTCCAGGCGAGGTGGCCGATCTGATGGGCGATGGTCCAGCCCGCGGCGGGGGTCTGCCGGGCCCAGTCGCCGGGTGGCAGGCCGGTGACGAGACCTTCCAGTTCGGCGCCTTCCGCGTCGAGATCGCGCAGTAGCGCGTTCAGGTCGGCCATCGTTGCTCTCCTCCGTCGCGCACCGGTCCCGGTGCTCTGCCAGCATCGCAGCGCCCCCCGAAAAATACAAGCACGCTTGCTTGTATTCCGCCGGTCGCTTCGCGCGCGGCTGACGCCGGGCCGTACGTGGGATTACCAGCCGAATATCAGCAGGTGGGTTGCGCCGACCACCAGTCCGAGTGCCGCGCCGTGCAGGTACAGCAGCCAGGCGTCCTGTTCCACCGAGGCGTAGAACATCTCCATGAATTCACCAGGGGTCAGCTGCTGGAGTTTGCGGGCCGCGAACTCGTCGATCGTCTCCGCCTGCTCGCGGATGAATTCGGCATCCTCCACCAGCGAAGGCGCCAGACCCACCGCCGCGCCCGCCGCGCCCACCTTCAGGTTGTCGAACTGCCGGCGGCCGAAAGCGGCGCGCACCATCGAGGTGCTCCGGCCGAGCTGACGGTGGATCTCATCGGAGATGAGCTGTTCGAGCAGGATCCGGGTCTTATCGCCGTTGGGGCCGTTCAGCAGCTCATCGGACAGATTCGGCAGCGTCAGCACCTGGTAGGCGAGGATATGCGCCAGATCGGTCGCCGCCTGCGGTTGCCGTTTGGCCAGCAGCGCCTGTTTCCACAGGTACTTGTAGCGGGGCTGCGGGTCGCCGGGGGTGAACACGACCCGGATGGCGATGATGTTCACCACCACGCCGATCGCCGCCGAGACCAGCAGCACGATCACCCAGGCCGGAACCCATCCCCACACCGGAATGTCTTGGTGGATATGCAGATAGAGCGCCAGCAGCAGGCCGAACGGCGCACCCAGCAGACCGATCCGGACCATGAACTTCAGTTCCGGGGCCGCGATGGTGGTGGTCAGATCCTTCAGGATCTGCGGATTGTCCTGCAGATACCGGATCACGAAACCCTTGACGTCGATGAGCTGATCCACGTTGTCACCGAGCTGGTCGAACGCCCGGCGGGCCAGCTCCGGCATCTCGCGCTCCACCCGTTGATAGATGAGCTGGCGCATGGCCCGGGGCAAGGTCTGCCACAAATCGGGGTTTTCCCGGTTCATCACCTCGTCGACAATCGACTTCACCTGTTTCTGGGCGAGTGCGGCGACGTAATCGGCAATTCCCTCGAGATCCAGTTCGTGGATGAAATCCCGTGGACTGCCGATCCGCATCAATGCCTTGTCGACACAGATACTGGCCATTTTCTCGGCGCGCGCCGGGATGAAACCCTGGAAACCGAGACGGGAACCGTCCTCGGAAAAGGTCGGCAGCACCTGCACCCGCCGGGGCAGATAGGGGTAGAGCACATCCAGGCCGGGAATCCGGACACCCCGGAACAGTAGCGGCCAGAAAAGCATCAGCACGCCGGTCCAGTTGGTGAGCCAGCCGGCCGCGGCACTGAAGATGGGGAAACTGACCAGATCCACCACGAATTTGGTCTGACCGGTGAGTTCCTCCCAGTTGATCAACACTCCGGACGAGAGTGTGATCATCGCGCGCTCCCCCTCGGGCCGGATTGTGAATCGGAGATCATCACATTGTCACCGGGCCGTCCCGGGTGTCAATCAGCGCTACCCGCGGCCGTGAGCGCCGCTCAGGAATAAGGTGCCGATATGACCAACCCGCCGCCCGCCCCGGTGCTCACCGAATTCCTCGACGCCCTTCTCGCCGGCCGGCTCGAGGTCGTCGATCTCACCACCCCGCTGAGTAGCGCCACCCCCGCGTTGCGCCTGCCCGCGCCGTTCGCCAATCTGATCGACTTCGGTCTCGAGGAGGTCAGCGCCTACAACGAGCCCGGCCCGTTCTGGCGGCACAACAACATCCACACCGGCGAACATATCGGGACCCACCTCGACGCGCCCGTGCACTGGATCACCGGCCGCGACGGTGACGATGTCTCGCAGATCCCGGTGCGCCGACTCATCGGGTCGGCGGCGGTACTCGACCTCACCGCGCAGGTCGCGGCCGATCCCGACTATCTGCTCACGGTCGCCGATGTCGAGGCCTGGGAGGACCGGCACGGCCGCCTCACCACCGGGACGTGGCTGCTGCTGCGGACCGGATGGGAGGTGCGCGGCGGGTCCGAGGCCGAATTCCTCAATACCGACGACACCGGTTCGCATACCCCGGGCGTGGCGGTCGAGTGTGCCCGCTGGCTGGCCACCGAACGCGATATCACCGGCCTGGGCGTGGAAACGGTCGGGGTGGACGCCGGGCTGGCCGGGGGATTCGACCCCGCCTTCCCGGTGCACCACTACTTCCTCGGCAACGACAAATACGGACTCACCTCGCTGCGAAACCTCGGCCGCCTGCCCGCGACCGGCGCGATGCTGGTGGTGAGCCCGCTGCCGATCGTGGGCGGAACCGGGAGCCCGTCGCGCGTACTGGCCGTCACCGGCGCGGCCGCATGACGGCCGGCCGAGTGCGCAGCGACCCGCTGAAGGCCGAAGCGGAACAGGCGGTCTACGGCCCGACTGTCGCCGACGTGGTGGGCCGGGTGCTGGCAGACCTCGGTGCGGGCCACTGTTTCGGGGTCGTGGGCAGCGGAAACTTCGTGATGACCAACGCGCTGCGGGCGGGCGGGGCCCCGTTCACCGCGACCCGGCACGAGGGCGGCGCCGCCACCATGGCCGACGCGTACTCACGGATGTCGGGGCGGGTCGGCGTGGTCTCGGTGCATCAGGGGTGCGGGCTCACCAACGCCGTCACCGGAATAGGCGAGGCCGCCAAGAGCCGGACACCGATGATCGTGCTCGCCGCCGACAGTCCGGCGGCCGCGTTGCGGTCCAACTTCCGGGTGGATCAGGACGCCCTGGCCCACAGTGTGGGAGCGATCTCCGACCGCGTGTATTCGGCGCAGACCGTGGTCGCCGATGTGACCCGGGCCTACCGAACCGCCGTCACCCTGCGGCGCACGGTGGTACTGAATATCGCCATCGACGTCGCGGCGGCCCCCGCGACCGTGACCGGACCGATCGCATCGACCGTCGCCCCGGCGCGCGGGCGACCCGACACCGGATCCGTGACCCGGCTCGCCGAGGCCCTGCACGCGGCGCAACGGCCGGTATTCGTGGCCGGCCGCGGCGCGCGGGGCGCCGGGCCGGTCCTCGCCGAACTTGCCGCGGAATGCGGCGCGCTGGTCGCCACCTCCGCCGTGGCCAACGGTCTCTTCGCCGGGAACGAGTTCGGCCTGGGTATCTCCGGTGGGTTCTCGACACCGGTCGTGGCCGATCTCATCGCGGGCGCCGATCTCATCGTGGGCTGGGGTTGCGCGCTGAACATGTGGACCATGCGCCACGGCCGCCTGATCGGCCCCGATGCCACGGTCGTGCAGGTCGACGACGATATCGACGCCGTCGGCGCGCACCGCCCGGTCGACTTCGGCGTGATCGGCGACTGCGGACTGACCGCCGAGGACGTGCTGGCGCGGGTCCGCGGCTCCGGCGCCGCGCCGGTGACCGGCTACCGCACCCCGGAAGTGGCCGCGTTGCTCGTCGAGGGGGGCCGCTGGCGTGACGTACCCGTCGCGGACTCCTCCACGGGCGAGCGGATCGATCCGCGGGTGCTGTCGATCGCACTCGACGAGCTGCTGCCGTCCGAGCGGGTGGTCGCCATCGATTCCGGCAATTTCATGGGCTACCCGGCCACCCACCTAGAGGTGCCCGACGAGTTCGGTTTCTGTTTCACCCAGGCCTTCCAATCCATCGGATTGGGCCTGCACACCGCCATCGGCGCGGCCTTCGCCCAGCCCGGACGGCTGCCGGTACTGGGTGCCGGCGACGGTGGTTTCCTGATGGCCGTCGCCGAACTCGACACCGCGGTCCGGGCCGAGCTGCCGCTGGTGGTGATCGTGTACAACGACTCCGCCTACGGCGCCGAAGTCCATCATTTCGGTGCCGCCGACCACACCACGGTGACCTTCCCGGAAACCGATATCGCCGCCATCGGCCGGGGATTCGGCGCCACCGGGATCACGGTGCGCACGGTCGCCGATCTCGCCGGGGTACGCGGCTGGCTCGACGAGTACCGCGCGACCGGTCGCGGCCGCCCGCTGGTGATCGACGCGAAGATCACCAGCGACGGCGGCGCGTGGTGGCTGGCGGAGGCGTTCGCGGGTCACTGAGCCTGAGCCGCGACCGCTATATCGCGCCCGGAAATTCGCCGTCGGCGAACACGGGGCCGGGGCGGAACAAAGGCCAACCTCTCGAAGTTGAGTCCCAGTAGCTCAAGTATTGGAGGTTGCGTTCGTGACTACACCCCAGAATCTTCCGGTGCTGTTCCTGACCGATCCCATCGTGCTGCCCGGCATGGTCGTACCGATCGAACTGGACGAATCCGCACAGGCGGCGATCGACGCCGCACAGGCCGCGAAGACCGAAGCCGTCCTGCTGGCCCCGCGCCTGACCGAGGGTTACGCCTCCTACGGTGTGATCGCCACCATCGAACAGATCGGCCGGATGCGCGGCGGCACTCCCGCGGCGGTGCTGAAGGCGGAACGGCGCGCGAAGATCGGGCACGGCGTCACCGGCCCCGGTGCCGCGCTGTGGGTGGAGGCCGAACCGGTCGACACTCCCGCCGCCGACGGCCGTACCCGCGAACTCGCCGCGGAGTACAAGAAACTGGTCGTCTCGGTACTGCAGCGTCGCGAGGCGTGGCAGATGGTGGACGCGTTCAACCAGCTCACCGACCCCTCGGCAATCGCCGATACGGCCGGTTACGCCGCCTATCTGACCACTGAACAGAAACGCGAACTGCTGGAAACCCCGGATGTGACGGTCCGGCTGAACCGGCTGATCGAATGGACCACCGCGCATATCGCCGAGGCCGAGGTCACCGAGAAGATCGGTGACGAGGTCCGCGAGAACATGGAGAAGAGCCAGCGCGAATTCCTGCTGCGCCAGCAGCTCAACGCCATCCGCAAGGAGCTCGGCGAGGACGAGCCCGACGGCGCCGACGACTACCGCACCCGGGTCGAACAGGCCGACCTGCCCGATTCCGTGCGGGAGGCCGCGCTGCGCGAAGTGGGCCGGTTGGAGCGGTCCAGTGACCAGAGCCCGGAGACGGGCTGGATCCGCACCTGGCTCGATACCGTGCTGGAACTGCCGTGGCAGGTCAAGACCACCGATTCCACCGATGTCGCGGCGGCGCGGGCCGTGCTCGACGCCGACCATCACGGACTGGACGAGGTGAAGGACCGCATCGTCGAGTACCTGGCCGTGCGGGCGCGGCGGGCGCAACGCGGACTGGATGTCGTGGGCGGGCGGGGATCCGGTGCCGTGCTGGTGCTGGCCGGGCCGCCCGGGGTCGGCAAGACCTCGCTCGGGGAATCCGTCGCGCGGGCGCTGGGCCGTGAGTTCGTACGGGTCGCCCTGGGTGGCGTCCGCGACGAGGCCGAGATCCGCGGACACCGCCGCACCTATGTGGGTGCCATGCCGGGCCGGATCGTGCGGGCCGTCAAGGAGGCCGGTTCGATGAACCCGGTGGTGCTGCTGGACGAGGTCGACAAACTCGGTGCCGATTTCCGCGGCGATCCCGCGTCGGCGCTGCTGGAGGTCCTCGATCCCGCCCAGAACCACACCTTCCGGGACCACTACCTGGATATGGATCTCGACCTCTCCGATGTGCTGTTCCTGGCGACCGCGAACGTCATGGACACCATCCCCGGCCCGCTGCTGGACCGGATGGAAGTGATCACCGTGGACGGCTACACCGAGGACGACAAGGTCGCCATCGCTCGCGACTTCCTGCTGCCGCGGCAACTGGAACGCAACGCGCTGACCGCCGACGAGGTGCGGGTCACCGATGCGGCGCTGCGCGAGATCGCGGCCGACTACACCCGCGAAGCCGGTGTGCGGCAGATGGAGCGGCTGATCGCGAAGGCGCTGCGCAAAGCCGCGACTCGGTTGTCCGAGGTGTCCGCCGGTGAACTCGGCTCCGCCCCGGATCCGGGTCACGACGCTGACGGCGAGGCCGCGCCGGTTGCCGACGGCCTGGTCATCGATATCGCGGACCTGAAGGACTACCTCGGCCGGCCGCGCTTCACCCCGGATTCGGCCGAACGTACGGCGGTGCCCGGAGTGGCGACCGGACTGGCGGTGACGGGGCTCGGCGGTGACGTCCTCTATATCGAGGCCAACACCGCGGAAGGCGAACGCGCCCTGACACTGACCGGTCAGCTCGGCGACGTCATGAAGGAATCCGCGCGGATCGCGCTCACCTACGTGCGATCGCATCTGGATGAGATCGGTATCGAACCCGCTGTGCTGGACCGCAATCTGCACGTCCACGTCCCGGCGGGCGCGGTACCCAAGGACGGGCCCTCGGCGGGTGTCACCATGGTCACCGCGCTGGTCTCGCTGGCGCTGGGCCGCCCGGTGCGCTCCGATGTCGGGATGACCGGTGAGGTCACGCTGAACGGGCGGGTCCTGCCGATCGGCGGGGTGAAACAGAAACTGCTGGCCGCCCAGCGGGCCGGGTTGAAGACGGTGTTCATCCCGGCGCGTAACGAACCGGATCTGGACGACGTCCCCGCCGATGTGCTGGCCGATCTCGATGTCCGGCCGGTGGGCGATGTCGCGGAGATCCTGGCCTACGCCATCGAACCGGTCCGCGAAGCGGATCTGGATAACCGGACGCTGGCCGTCAGCGCCTGATCCACACCGAAGCGGCGGGCCGCGGGTGAACCGGAAACGGTTTCCGCGGCCCGCTTTCACGTGGGCGGGTTTCCCGGGCTATACGCACCCGCACCCATCCGCGCCGCCGGGCCGGCCGAATTCCGTCCAGCAATATTCGCAGCGCGGCCGCTCGGGTCGTCCTGGCCGGAAAGTGATGGAAACTCATGAAGCACATACACCGTGTGGTGCTGCTGGCAGCGATCTCCTCGACCGCGCTCCTCGGAGCGACGGGGTGTTCGAGCGATGAGAGTTCCGCCGACGCGCCCGCCCCCGCGAGCGGCGCCCCGCAGACCTCCGCCGCCGGGGCCGCGGATGACCCTGCCGCCGGGCTCGTGGGAGCCGGCTGCGCCGAGTACGCCGCGCAGGTGCCCTCCGGCGCGGGCTCGGTCGGCGGGATGGCCCAGGATCCGGTCGCGGTGGCCGCGTCGAACAATCCGATGCTGAAAACCCTGGTCCAAGCCGTATCCGGCCAGCTCAATCCGCAGGTGAATCTGGTGGATACGCTCAACGGCGGCGAGTTCACGGTTTTCGCGCCGGTCGATTCCGCGTTCGGCAAACTCGATCCGGCCGCCGTCGAAGGTCTGAAAACCGATTCCGCGACCCTCACCGATATCCTCACCTACCACGTGGTGCCCGGCCGGATCGAGCCCGGCGATATCGCCGGTGACCACACCACCGTGCAGGGCGCCCCCGTGACCGTGACCGGTGCGGGCGACAACCTCGAGGTCGAGGGCGCATCGGTGATCTGCGGTGGTGTGCAGACCGCGAACGCCACCGTCTACATGATCGACGGGGTGCTCATGCCGCCCGCGTGAGCGCGATTCGTGCCCGCCCGCCTGCCCGGTGGACAACACTGAGCCCATGATGCGCCAGGATCGCCACAGTGACCTGCACAACAACGGGGAGTGGGCACCCATCCCCGTGCACGGGAGCGGCGAACCCCTTCCCATGCAGTGGAGGGCACGATCATGACGAACCGGCAGGACTCCGGCTCCGGACCGATCCGTCTCCGGGGCGCCGGACCGGAGACCAGCGACAATCCCGAAGTATGCGCGGCTCGCCCGGCCGGCCACGACGACCACGCCACCGCCCGTCGTCACTCCGAACTCCTGCAGGCCGCCGGAAGTGGTGACCGGCAAGCGTTCACCGATTTCTACCGGGAGACCAGCCCCCGGGTGTTCGGGCTCGCGCGGCGGATCCTGCGCAACCCGACCGCGGCCGAGGAGGCCACCCAAGAGGTGTACCTGCAGGTCTGGTCGGCGGCGGCGCGGTACGACCCGGCCCGGTCGAGCGCGATCGGCTGGTTGATGATGATCACCCACCGCCGCGCGGTCGACCGGGTGCGGGCCGAGGAGTCGGCCGCCGGACGCGAAATCGTCTACGGCCACACCCATCTGGGTCGCGATCACGACATCGTTTCCGAAACCGTGCACCAGCGGCTGGACGAGGCGGCCGTCCGGGACTGTCTGGAGGTACTGACCTCCACACAGCGGGAGGCGGTCGCCCTCGCCTACTACAGCGGTCGCACCTACCGGGAGGTCGCCGACCAGCTCGAATCACCATTGCCCACCATCAAGAGCCGTATCCGTGATGGTCTGAAACGGCTCCAGAACTGCCTATCAGGGGTTGCCTCCGATGCCTGACCACGCACCGCCCGATTCGCCGGGTAACAGCAGCGACCTGATGGATCTGGCCGTTCCCTATGCCCTCGATGCCGTATCGGATGCCGAAGGCGCCGAAATCGAACAGCGCCTGCGTGCCGCCGGTCCGGATATCGTCCAGCGTTTCGACGACACCGTCTGCGAGGTCCGGGAGGCCATGGGAGCGCTGTCGGTGCTCGACGCGCAGCCGCCGCCGGCCAGGGTGGAAGCCCGAATCCTCGCGGCACTCGACGCGCTGCCCGGAGCACGCTCGGACATGCACACCGGTGCGTCGACTGCGGGGTCGCCGGAGGAAGCCGACCCGGATGACACGGATGCCGTTGTCGATACCGAATCCGGATCCGCCGAACCCGAGAGTACCGACGAACTGGCCCGGGCCCGGCGGCGCAGAACTCTGCGACGGTTCGCGGCCGCCGCCGCGGCGGTGGTGGTCGCGGTCGGCGTCGCCGTCGGTATCGGGGTGTTCGAGGGGGCGGAGGAAGGTCCGGACGGAACCATCTCCGCGCAGCAGGTTCGGGACCGGCCGGATGCCCGGACCAGCACCGTCGGCATCGGTGCCGGAATACTCACCGTGCACACATCCGCCGAGCTGGGCGCGGCCACGGTGTCCTTCGACGCGGTACCCGCGCCGCCGGACGGCAGCGACTACCAGCTGTGGCTGATCGATGCGAGCGGGGTTCCGCGGTCGGCCGGTGTGCTGCCCGAACTGCCGGCGGAAGCCGACCCCTATGTCACCGAGTTCGCCACCTCCGACCGGCTCGCGGTAACCCTCGAACCCGATGGCGGGTCACCGGCACCGACCACCGCTCCGCTCGGCGCCGTGACACTCGGCTGAGTTCACCGCCCGGCCGGGGGAGGAAAGCGTCGAAGAGGGTGCGCATTCCGGCCCCCCGTCGGTGGGTGTCCGTCTGAGCTGCCGCCGCCCGGGCTGGGGAAGCTGCCGCCGCCCGGGCCGGCGGAGTTGCCCCACGCCCGGGCCGCGATAGGCGGCTCACAACTCATCGGTGCCGGGGACGGACGCGTACCGCGTCACCCGGCACCGATTCGGTCACGGCGGGTGTTCGCCCGCCCGCGATATCTGACGGTTCGGTGACGCCTGGTCCGGCAGTCTTCCCCGGTCGTGCCCGGAATGACACCATCCGCAATGGGGAGTCGGTACGAACCCCCGGGGGCAGCGGGCCGGCGGCCCGACGCAGGAATGAGGGCGCTCATGCAGGACACCACCGGAACCACGGGCAGCGATCCGCGAAGCCCGGCCGGTCGCGGGATCGGCGTGGTCGCGGCGGGACTGTGCGGTCTGCTCGCCGCCGCGATGGTGCTCGGGATCGCGGAATTGCTCGCCGGCCTGATCGATCCCGACGCCTCCCCGTTCGTGGCGACCGGCGCCACCGTGGTCGACCACACCCCGGCCGCGCTGCGCGAGTTCGCCATCGACCAGTTCGGGACCCGGGACAAACCGGTGCTCTTCCTGTGCATGGCGGTGGTGATGGCGATCCTGGCCGTCGTCGCCGGACTGCTCGAACGGCGGGGCCCGTACGGCAGTCTCCTGCTGGCGGCGCTCGGCCTGGTCGTCTGCGTCGTAGTGCTGCTGCGCCCCAACGCGACTCCGGTCTCCGCCCTTCCGATCCTGCTCGGGATCGCGGCCGGTGTCTGTACCCTGCGACTCCTGATCGCCAGGGCGCCGGGGCGCGCCCCGCGGGCCGAACCGATCACGGGTACGGCCGCCGATCCGTCCCGCCGCCGATTCCTGGCTCTCGCCGCCGGTGCCGCCGCGGTCGCGGCCGGAAGCGCGGTCGCCGGGCGCTGGGTCGGGGAGCGGATGCGCGCGGTCGCGGCCGATCTGGAACAGTTCGTCCTGCCCCGGCCGCGCGTCCCCGCGGCGGCCGTACCGCCGGGAACCGATCCGCCGGTGCGCGGTCTCACCACGTTCGTCACACCCAACGACACCTTCTACCGCATCGATACCGCGCTCCGCGTTCCGGCGGTGACCAGCGCGGACTGGCGGCTGCGTATTCACGGCATGGTCGAGCGCGAAATCGTGCTGAGTATGGACGATCTCCGCCGGCGGCCCGCGGTGGAGAAGGTGGTCACGCTCACCTGCGTTTCCAACGAGGTCGGCGGCGATCTGATCGGCAACGCGCGCTGGATCGGCTATCCGCTGGCGGAGTTGCTCGCCGCGGCCGGGGTGCGGCCCGACGCGGATATGGTGCTGTCCACCAGCGCCGACGGTTTCACCGCCGGGACCCCCGTGGCCGCTCTGACAGATGGCCGCGACGCACTGCTGGCGGTAGGGATGAACGGCCGGCCGCTGCCGGTCGAGCACGGCTATCCGGCTCGGATGGTGGTGCCCGGCCTCTACGGATACGTCAGCGCCACCAAATGGGTGGTCGATCTCGAGGTCACCAGATTCGATATGGCCGAGGCCTACTGGACCCAGCGCGGCTGGTCGGCCCGCGGCCCCATCAAAACCGCGTCCCGGATCGATGTCCCCGCCGCCTTCGGCGACCTCGCGCCCGGGCCTACCGTCGTGGCGGGGGTGGCCTGGGCGCAGCAGCGCGGTATCGCGGCGGTCGAGGTGCAGGTCGACGACGGTCCGTGGCAGCCGGCCGTGCTGGCGCCGGAGTACTCGCTCGACACCTGGCGGCAGTGGACGTGGCGCTGGGATGCCCCGCCCGGTACCCACACCCTGCGGGTCCGGGCCACCGACGGGCGGGGAAGCACGCAGACCGATCAGCGGGCGAGCCCCGCCCCCGACGGCGCCACCGGATGGCATTCCCGGTCGGTCACCGTCGGGTGAGGCGGGGCCGGGCTCAGGCCACGACCTTCGCCGGTTCGTCGGCGAACTGGGTCCGGTACAGCTCGGCGTAGCGACCGTCCGCGGTGAGCAGTTCGGTATGCGATCCTTGCTCGACGATCCGGCCCGCTTCCACCACCAGGATCTGGTCGGCCGCGCGGATGGTGGAGAGCCGATGCGCGATCACCAGGGCCGTCCGCCCCTGTAAGGCTTCGGTCAGCGCCGCCTGCACCGCGGCCTCGGAGGTGGAATCGAGTGAGGCGGTTGCCTCGTCCAGGACCACCACGCGCGGCTGTTTCAGCAGCAGCCGGGCGATGGTGAGCCGCTGCCGTTCACCGCCGGAGAGCCGGTATCCACGTTCGCCGACCACCGTATCCAGTCCGTCCGGCAGCGCGGCCACCAGATCGCGGAGCCGGGCCCGGTTCAGCGCGTCCCACAGTTGTTCCTCGGTGGACCCCGGGTCGGCCAGCAGCAGGTTCGCCCGGATGGTGTCGTGGAACAGATGCCCGTCCTGGGTGACGAGCCCGACCGTGTCCTGGATGGAACGGGTGGTCAGTTCGCGCACATCGGCGCCGTTGAGCCGGACGGCGCCGGAATCGACATCGTAGAGTCGCGAGACCAGTTGCGCGATGGTCGATTTCCCGGCTCCCGAGGAGCCGACCAGTGCGATCAGCTGCCCGGGCTCTGCCCGCAGCGTGACGCCGTGCAGAACCTCCTCGCCGCCGCGGGCGTCCAGGGTCGCCACTTCCTCCAGCGAGGCCAGCGAAACCTTCTCCGCGGACGGATATCCGAACCGGACCTCGTCGAATTCCACCGCGACCGGTCCGGCGGGTACCGGCCGCGCGGTGGGGGAGTCTGTGATCAGCGGCTCCAGATCGAGCACTTCGAAGACCCGCTCGAAACTCACCAGGGCGGACATGATTTCCATCCGGGCGCTGGCCAGCGCCGTCAGCGGTGAGTACAGCCTGGTCAGCAGCAGTGACAACGCCACCACCGCACCGGCGTCCAATTGACCGCGCAGCGCGTACCATCCGCCCAGCCCGTAGACCAGAGCCACCGCCAGCGCGGAGACCAGAGTCAACGCGGTGACGAATACGGTCTGCACCATCGCGGTGCGCACCCCGATATCGCGAACCCGCTCGGCGCGCAGCGCGAACTCGGTGGATTCCTGCTGGGGCCGCCCGAAGAGTTTGACCAGCGTCGCGCCGGGGGCGGAGAAGCGTTCGGTCATCTGCGTACTCATCGACGCGTTCAGGCCCGCGGCCTCACGCTGGATCTGGGCGAGCCGGTTGCCCATCCGCCGGGCCGGAATCACGAAGGCCGGTAGCAGGAGCAGCGCCAGCACGGTTATCTGCCAGGACAGTCGCAGCATCACCACCAGGGTGAGTACCACCGTCACCAGGTTGGCCACCACACCCGAGAGGGTGTCGCTGAACGCGCGCTGGGCACCGATCACGTCGTTGTTCAGGCGGCTGACCAGCGCACCGGTGCGGGTGCGGGTGAAGAACGCGATCGGCATCCGCTGCACGTGATCGAACACGGCAGTGCGCAGGTCCAGGATCAGACCTTCACCGATACGGGAGGACAGCCAGCGGATCACCAGGCCCAGGCCGGCGTCGAGAACGGCGAGAACGGCGATTCCCACCGCCAGCAGGATCACCGTGCGCGGCGCGGAGCCGCTGACGATATCGTCGACCACCCGGCCCGCGAGCAGCGGCGTGGCGACCGCCAGAACCGCCGCCACCACGCTGAATACCAGGAACGCGCTCATCCGGCGCCGATGTGGCCGGGCGAACCCGAGGATGCGCCGGGCCGTGGCGAGGCTGAACGCTCGTTCCTCCCCGGGATCGTTCATTCGCCGGTACATCTGGTCCCAGGCGACCGATTCCATGCTCATTGGACGTGTCCTTCCGCTCCGGAGTCGATCCAACTCCAGAGCACCGACACTAAAAGCTGAACCAATATTTAGGTCAAGGGCCGGTGTCGCGCGACTCGTCCACGGGCGCCAGTTCGAGGCGGACCCCGAGCAGGCGCACGGGCCGATCGAGCGGGAACCGGTCCAGTACGCGCAGCGCGGCCGCGCTGACAGTGGCCACGTCGGTGGTCGGTTCGGCCAGCTTCGACTGTTTGCTACGGGTGTAGAACGTGCTGGTACGCACGGTGACCGCCACCCGGACCGCGATCCGGCCCGCCGCCGCGATCTCCTCGGCGACCTCCGCCGCCAGCCGCGCGACCTGGGCGCGGATCTCGACGGGGTCGGTGAGGTCGCGGGGAAAGGTCTCCGATTTACTACGCCCTACCGGCGGAGGCGGCCGGGTCACCACCTCGGTATCGCCCGCGCCGCGGCCCAGCACCCACAGATACGGTCCGTTGGTCGGGCCGAACTCGGCGGCCAGCCGCGCCCGGTCGGCCGTCATCAGATCACCGATCGTATGAATATCCAGCTCGGACAGCCGCGCGGCGATCCGGTTCCCGATACCCCAGAGTGCGCTGGTGGGCCGGTGCGCCATCACCTCCGACCAGTTCGCGGCCGTGAGCCGGAACATGCCCTCCCGCGAACCCGGATGATCGGCCGGGGTATCGGGCGACTTCCCCACGGATTTGGCGAATCCGGTCGCCAACTTGGCGGTGAGCTTATTGTCGCCGATACCGATAGCGCAGGTCAGGCCCAATTCGGCGATGGCAGCGCGAATCGCGCGGGCGGTCCGCTCGGGTTCGCCGGAAGCGGGCGGATCCTGGGTATCGACCGCGACGAACGCCTCGTCCCAGCCCCAGACCTCCACCTGATCGGTAAAGGTCCGCAACACCGCCATGACCTCGTCGGAGGCCTCGTCGTAGCTGGGCACGTCCAAGGGCAGGAACACCGCGTCGGGACATTTGCGGGCCGCCGAACGCAACGGCATACCCGCCCGGATCCCGTACGCACGGGCCGGGTAGGAGGCACAGGTCACCACTTTGCGGGGCTCCTCGGGATCCCCGTTCCCGCCCACGATCACGGGCAGGCCGCGCAGTTCGGGATGGCGCCGGAACTCCACCGCCGCCTGGAACTGATCGAGGTCGACATGCAACAGCCATCGGGCCACGTCTGCAGTGTAAATTGGCGCGGCTGTGTTTTTGGCGCGCTGGCGCGCGCGGGGTTCGGCCCTCTTGGCGTCTGCTGTCAGCCCTCGAGACTTGTGGCTTCGCCACGTGCGCTTCGAGGGCTGACAGCAGACGCGGGCCGAACCCTTTCAGGGCCTCGCTGAACTCGGCACCGAGGGGCGGGAGTGGGTCGTTCCCGGGTGCCGGGGAGGGACTCGGTGGCGGGGAGGGGTCGACTTCATGGGGTGGCCAAATAGACTGGTCTCGATGGATATTCTCAGTAGCCGGATCATTTTGCGGCCTCGGGACTACGAGACGACGCTGGCCTTCTACCGGGACGCCCTGGGGCTGGCGATTTCCCGGGAGTATGCGGGTGGCACGGTATTCTTCGCGGGGCAATCTTTGATCGAGGTGGCCGGGCACGGCGGGTCGGCGGATTCTCCGCGGGGGTTCGCGGGTGCGATCTGGTTGCAGGTGCGTGATGTGAGCGCCGTGGCGGTGGAGCTGGCGTTGGCGGGGGTGGTGATCGACCGGGCGCCCGTTACCGAACCGTGGGGTCTGATGGAGATGTGGCTGAAAGACCCGGACGGGGTGCCGATTGTGCTGGTACAGGTGCCGGAGCAGCATCCGCTGCGGCGCGATACCCGCTGATGCGGGTGCGACCGGGTTTTCTGCCGGGTTGCCAACCCCCGGCCCGCCGGGCGACGATACGATCGGATGGCCGCCCGATCACCGACGCCCGGTGCGACCCCTTCGTACCATCCGTCGAGTGAATCGCAGTCCCATGCCTGGCCCAGCCCAATCCCATCATCCGGCGCCGGCGCCCTGTCCCGGCAGCACGGACCCATGCCTGCCGTGTACGCGCGGTCATGACACCATCGCTGCCGTGAGCGAGCACGACGAGCGAAGCACGGCCTTCCGGCGACCCGGGGACAAGGCGCGGCCGTGAGCAAAACCTTGCGTACTCTGCCCATTCCCACCGGCAGCGGTGTCAGCGACGTCCTACCGCATCTGCGTCAGGTGCTGGACGGCAGCGGGTCGGCGGCCTGGCTGCCGGTACCGACCAGTGATCGTCGTGAGGCCCGGCGGCTCGGCGACGCACTCGCTCCGGGAGAACCGATCGACGACGATATCGCGCTGGTCGTCACCACCTCCGGGACGACCGGGGTGCCGAAGGGCGCCATGCTCACGGCGTCCGCCCTCCGGGCCAGCGGCGACGCGACCCATGAACGGCTCGGCGGCCCGGGCAGCTGGCTGCTGGCCCTGCCGACCCACCATATCGCCGGTCTCCAGGTGCTGTTGCGCTCGCTGCTGGCCGGTACCGAACCCACCGTGGTCGATGTCTCCGGCGGTTTCCTGCCCGAAGCGCTGACGGGAGCCATCGCGGGTATGCGCGGCGAACGCCGCTACACCTCGCTGGTACCCACCCAGCTCATCAAGGTCCTCGAGGCGCCGGCCGCGACCGCGGCGCTCGCGGACCTGGATGCGGTGCTGATCGGCGGCGCCGCCACCCCGGTACCGGTGTACGAGCAGGCCCGCGATGCCGGGATCAACGTCGTGCGCACCTACGGGATGAGCGAGACCTGTGGGGGCTGCGTCTACGACGGCGTTCCGCTGACCGGCGCGAAGATCAGGATAGACAACGGCCGCATAGTGATCGGCGGCTCGATGATCGCCGCCGGCTATCGCAATATGCCCGAGCATCCGGCGTTCGCCGAACCGGGCTGGTTCCGCACCGACGACGCCGGTGAGTTCCACGACGGTGTGCTGCGCGTGCGGGGCCGGCTGGACGAAGCCATCAGCACCGGCGGGCTGCTGGTGATCCCGCAGGTGGTGGAGGCGGTACTGGCGACGCATCCGGCGGTAGCGGAATGCGTAGTGCTGGGTCTGCCCGACGAGCGGCTGGGTCAGCGGGTCGCGGTGGCGGTGGTGCCGGCACCGGGAGCTACGCCGCCGACCCTGGACGCTCTGCGCGACCATGTGCTGGCCGAACTCGACGCGGTCGCCGCACCGCGCGATCTCACGCTCGTCGATGAGATCCCGCTGCTCGGCCCGGGTAAACCCGACCGCGCCGAACTACGCAAAACGCTGCTCGCCGGCTCGGCTTCCTGACCTGCCGAGCCGGCGGTCAGGGTTCATCGTCGGTGTAGGCGCCGTCGTAGTCGTCACCCAGCGGAACTGGGATGGCCTGTTCGGCCAGATCGACGGGATCGGCCTCCAAGGTGTCGCGATCGCCCAACACGGGAATCGCTTCGTCGGGGACGGCCTGGTCGTCCGGTACCGAACGGGGGTCGATATCGGTGTAGGGGGCATCGTCGGGATATGCCGGCGCGGCCTGTTCGGCGCGATCGGCCTCGGGCACCTCCTCGAAAGCGCCGGGTCCGGTCGTGCGGGGCGGCTTGCGCTGGGCCATTGTGGCTCCTCTCCTCCGATTACGCCTCGACAGGCGGCTACCCATCGAGAGGAAGATCAGTCCAACGTTGTCGAGGATGCCCGCACCGGCCCGTTCGGGCAAGTGACCGGTCCCGCCGTCACGAGCCCGGACGGCCATCACCGCTGCGGCTAGGCTGCGGTGATGGCTACCGCAGCACAATGGCTCGAGGGCGCCCGGCCCCGTACTCTGCCGAACGCTATCGCCCCCGTCCTGGCCGGTACCGGCGCCGCCGCCGCGATCGACGGTGCGGTGTGGTGGCGGGCGCTGCTGGCGCTCGGTGTGTCGATGGCGCTCATCATCGGAGTCAACTTCGCCAACGATTACTCGGATGGCATCCGCGGCACCGACGACGACCGGGTGGGCCCGCTGCGGCTGGTCGGCTCGGGGCTGGCCACTCCCGCCGCGGTGCGCGCGGCGGCGGTGGCCTGTCTGGCGGTCGGCGCGATCCTCGGCCTGATCCTGGCCGCGCTGTCCGCGTGGTGGCTGGTGCTGGTCGGCGCGGTCTGCCTGGCGGGCGCCTGGTTCTACACAGGCGGTAGCAAACCCTACGGTTACAGCGGATTCGGCGAGGTCGCCGTTTTCGTGTTCTTCGGTCTGGTGGCGGTGCTCGGCACCCAGTTCGTGCAGGCCGGCCGGATCGACTGGGCGGGGGCCGCCCTCGCGGTCGGGGTGGGATCGTTCTCCAGCGGGGTGCTGGTTGCCAACAATCTGCGCGATATCCCCACCGATACCGAAACGGGCAAGACGACGCTGGCGGTGAAACTGGGCGATACCCGGACCCGCACGCTGCATCTGGTGCTGATGGCCGTCCCGTTCGGAATGACCCTGGTACTGCTCGCGCGCACCCCGTGGGCGTTGGCCGGCCTGCTGGCCGTACCGCTGGCGGTCCGCGCGAACGCCCCGGTCCGCGCGGACCGCTCCGGTCTGGAGCTGATCCCCGCGCTACGGGATTCGGGGCTGGCCCTGCTGGCCTGGTCCGCGCTCAGTGCTGTCGCCCTCTGGCTCGGCACCTGACATCCGCCGGGCAGGCCGGATAGGTCCGGCCTGCGCGGGGCCCGCTCGGGGTCAGTCCTTGTCGGGAAGGATGATCCCCAGGGCCCAGTTCACGATCGTGATGATGATCGCGCCGAGCAATGCCGCCCAGAAACCCTCGATCCGCAGGCCGTAATCGGTGGCCTCGGTGATCCAGGCGGTGAGCCACAGCATCAGCGCGTTGATGACCAGCAGGAACAGGCCCAGGGTCACGATCACCAGCGGCAGCGACAGGAGCTGCACGATCGGTTTGACGAAGGCGTTCACCACGGTGAACACCGCCGCGACCGCGAGCAGGACAACGATTTTGGCACCGTTGCCCTGATCCGGTGGGGAGAATATCTCGATGCCGCCGACCCATAGTGCGGCCAGCCAGATGGCGAATGCGGTGCCGATCAACCGGAGCAGAAGCTGCATGACTCATGCTAAGCACACCGCGCGCGGTCGCGGCGGATCCACCGGTAATTCGCACCTCCGCACAACGTCCGCGCCACCGCGGCGGGTCCCGGCACCCTGGGCCCACCCGCGATGCGCGGGCCGCTCAGGCCGCCTGGTCCAGCAGCAGGTGAACCTGTTGGCGCAGCCCACCGAGCCGGTCGGCGCCGCCGAGGATCTCGGTGGTGACGGCATTGGGCGAGCGGAGGATCGCGAGCAGGATATGACCTGTTCCGATCGTCTTGTCCTTGCGGGCCAGCGCCTCCCGCAGCGCGAGTTCGATGACCTTCTTGGCGCCGGATTCGAACGGGATATGACCGAACAACCCGCCGCGGTGCTCCTCGGACTCCCGCGCCGGCCGCGCGCGGTCGAGAGCGTCGGCGCCGAAATTCGCCTCCAGGCTTTCACGGACGGCGTCCAGGTCGATACCGATGGATCGCAGCGCCTCGGCGTCCTCCGGTCCGAGCGGCCACCCGCTCACCTCCTCCGTGAGCTCGTCCAACGCCCCGGATCCGGTCACCCCGTTCTCTTCCAGTAGCGCCAGGAGCCGGGGCTCACCCGATTCGAGCAAACCCAGAAGCAGATGTTCGACCCGGATCTCCGGTGAGCGCAGGGCGCGTGCCTGTTCCTGCGCCGCGACCACTGCCGAGCGGGCACTCTTGGCGAATCTCTCGAACATCTACCGACCCCTGTCTTTCCGGTTGTATTTCTGATGGACCGCCTGCTTGCTGACCTCCAGCGCGTCCGCGATGGCCTGCCAGGACCAGCCCTGGTTCCGGGCGTTGGCCACCTGGATCGCCTCCAGCCGCTCGAGCAGTCTGCGCAACGCCAGGACAGCCCGTAATCCGACCGCGGGGTCGGGGCTACCCGCCGCCGCGGCCAGTGTCGTCGCTTCCGTCATGCGTCAATTTTGATTGACACCCTGCGGAATGTCAACAAAAATTGACGACAGCGCGCGCAATCGCCGTGCAAGAGCGATGCAAGACCGGAAGGGGACCGTGAATCCCATGACGAATCACGTATCAGCGGCCGGCCTCGCCATCGAGGCGACCGACCTGGTCAAGGTATTCGGCACCCAGCGGGCCGTCGACGGAGTGAGCCTGGCCGTGCCGACCGGCACGGTCTACGGCGTCCTCGGACCCAACGGTGCCGGAAAGACCACCACCATCCGGATGCTGGCCACTCTGTTGCGCCCTGACGGCGGCAGCGCACGGGTCTTCGGACACGATGTCGTCCGGGAACCCTCCACTGTCCGCTCCCTCATCGGTGTGACCGGGCAGTACGCCTCGGTGGACGAAGACCTGACCGCCACCGAGAACCTGATGGTCTTCTCCCGGCTGCTCGGGCTGAGCAGGTCCGCGTCCCGGCGCCGGACCGCGGACCTGCTGGAGGAATTCGCCCTCACCGATGCCGCCGACAAGCCGCTGAAGAACTTCTCCGGCGGTATGCGCCGTCGCCTGGACCTCGCGGCCGGGCTCATCGCGACCCCGCCCCTGCTGTTCCTGGACGAGCCCACCACCGGCCTCGACCCCCGCACCCGGGCCCAGATGTGGGAAACCATCCGCGGCCTGGTGCGGGACGGCACCACGGTGCTGCTCACCACGCAGTACCTGGACGAAGCCGATCAGCTGGCGGACCGGATCGCGGTGATCGACCGCGGGCGGGTGATCGCCGACGGCACCGCCGACGAGCTCAAATCCTCGATCGGCGGTTCCTCCCTGCATCTGACCCTGGCCGACCGCTCCCAGCTCGACCTCGCCCGCCGGGTACTGGCCGAGGTGCTCGGCACCGAACCACAGGCGACCCCGGAGGCCGGCCGGCTCACCGCCGCCCTGCCCGACGCGGGCGACACCACCGACCTGCTGATCGGACTGCGCGAACGCGATATCGCCGTCGAGGAGATCAGTGTGAGCCGGCCCAGCCTCGACGAAGTGTTCCTCACCCTCACCGGCCACCCGGCCGATACCGATACCGACCCCGAACGGACCGCAGCATGACCACGACCCTCACCGCCCCCGCGCCGCCCGCGGCCGGGGCGATCCCCCGGCAGGCGGACCGCATCGGCCTCCGCCGGACCGTCGAGAACACCCTGACCATGGCCTACCGCGGCCTGCTCAAGATCAAGCACAATCCCGAGCAGCTGTTCGACGTGGTGATCCAGCCGGTGATCTTCACCCTCATGTTCACCTACATCTTCGGCGGCGCGATCTCCGGAGATGTGCACAGCTATCTGCCGGTGATCATCCCGGGCATCCTGGTGCAGACGGTGGTGATGACCTCGGTCGTCACCGGTGTGCAACTCAAGGAAGATATGGAGAAGGGTGTTTTCGACCGCTTCAAATCCCTGCCCATAGCCCGGATCTCGGCGCTGTCCGGCGCGCTCACCGCCGATATGGTGCGCTACGGGATCGCCTCGATCCTCACCCTGGTGATGGGCCTGATCATGGGCTTCCGTCCCGATCCGGCCGGTGTCGTCGCGGCGATCCTGCTGGTCGTGGTCTGCTCGTTCGCCACCAGCTGGATCTGGGCCTTCTTCGGTGTGATCGCCAACAAGGCCGCCGCGGTACAGGGCTATTCGATGATGGTCATGTTCCCGCTGACCTTCGCCTCACCGGCCTTCGTCCCGAAGGAGACCATGCCGGGCTGGCTGCAGGCGTTCATCGACATCAATCCGGTCTCACATCTGGTGTGGGCCTGCCGGGACCTGATGAACAACGGGCACGTCGGCATGCATGTGGTGTGGTCGCTGGTGGGCGCGGCGGTGATCATCGCCGTCTTCGCACCGCTGACCGTCCGCGCCTATATGCGCCGGGCCTGAGCGCGCGGCGGGCTCGCCGGACCGTTGTTCACACTCCCCCGGCCGAGCCCGCCGGGGCCGCGGGCCCCCGCGCGGCCACCTCGCCCAGCAGTTCCACGATCCGCGCACCGGCGGTACCGCGGGTCAGCTGTCCGACCGCCGGCCACGCCGATCCCAGGCGCGGCCGCCACAGGTCGTGATGGCGTTTCCACCGCATCACCGGAAAGTCCTGCCGGGGCACGACCGTGGGCGCAAGCGCGAGCAGTTGCGCTCCGCGGCTGTCCCGCTCGTCCAGTGCCAGCAGTGCCGAACCCAGCGCGCAGGCGACCGTGCCGAGTCGCGGCAGATCCGGTACCTGCTCCAACGGGGTCGCCGTGAAGGCCGTGACAGCGGGTACCACATCGGCGACCAGCTCCACCCGGCCGGCCAGCACATGCGCGGCCAGGTTCGCCGAACACATCAGCAATGTCCCCGGCCCGGGTGCGGCTTCGCGAAACGGCCAGCCCATCAATTGCAGGGCACGCCGGAAATGCCCCAGCCCGGCGTCGGTATCGCCTTCGGCGAGCTCGATTTCGGCCAGCCCCGCCGCGATCATCGCCAACCGGTGGTTGAAGCGGATACCGGGGTCGTCGATCAGCTCCGGCCCCCGCGCGCCCGAACCGGAAAGCCCCAGCGCCGTGCCGATTTCCCGGCGCGCCGCCGCCGTCTCCCCCATACCCGCCAGCGAAATCGCCAGATACGAATGGACTTCCAGACTTTCCTCGTAGGCGTGGATACGGCGAAGCAACGCGGCCGCGTTCTCGTAGTGCGCCACCGATTCGCGATAGTGCCCGGTCTGCCCGGCCAGGGAGCCCAGATGCTGCGCGACCATCCCGCGGCTCCAGACCTCCGATTCGCCGTAGAGCGCGGTCGCCGCCAGACCGTCGCGCCGCGAACCGTGGATGCGGCCCATGTTCTCCCAGATGTTCGCGCGGGCCACCAGAGCGATCGCACGGGTCGCGGTATCGGCCGAACGCACACCGCGGGCCAGCAGCCGCGCCAATCGGATGCCACCGGCCGGACAGGTCAGCAGTCGCCCTTGGAACCGGAAAGCCTCACTCATCCCGGTATCGGTGCGCAGCAGCGTACGCACCCGGTGCCTGGTTCGCGCCAGTTCCCGCAGATCCCGGTTCATGAACGCCATATGCAGCGCGGTCAGCGCATGGCCGAGTAACTCCAGTTCGGCGTACACCCCGTACGGCCGGGCCGGTGGCGCGACCGCGGACAGCCGGGGAATCCAGCTCATGAATTCCAGATGCGCGCCGTGGACCACCCAGCGCATGGCCACCACCGGAAACACCGTGTACACGGTGTCACGATCCTCGACCGCCAGGGCCCGCCGCAGCACGGCCACCAGATTGTCCAGCTCGACCGCCATCCGCAGCGCCGGTTCCAGCTGGTCGCCGCGGCGCACATCATCGGCGACCGCCACCGCGAATTCGCAGGCCCAGCGGGCCATCCGCGCTTCCACGAGAGCGGTTTCCGATCCGGCGTCGTCGGCAGCGGTGAGCTGTTGCTCGCCGAATTCCCGTACCGTTTCCAGCATCCGGTAGCGGACCTGCGACCGCGGGTCGCTGCCCTCGGTCTCTTCTTCGACAACCGTGAGCAGCGATTGCGCCACCAACCCGTCCACGGCAACCGAGATATCGCCCACCTCCGCACCCCCCGCCACCGATTCGGCCGCCGCCAAGGTGAAACCCGCGGGGAACCGGCACATCCGGCGCAGGGTGACCCGCTGCGCCGGTTCGAGCAGATTCCAGCTCCACTCGATCACCGCGTGCAGGGTGCGGTGCCGTTCGGGTGAGGTGCGATCTCCCGTGCGCAACAGCGCGAATCGCTGATCGAGACGCCGTTCGATATCCTCCACGCTCATCGTCCGGGCCCGGACCGCCGCCAGCTCGATCGCCAGCGGCAGGCCGTCCAGCTTGTGGCACAGCCGGGCGACGACATCCATATCCAGCCGCACCGAGGGCCGCACCGCACGAGCCCGGGCGGTGAAGAGATCGGTGGCGGGGGACCCGGCGGGGTCGATGGCCAGCGGGGCCAGCGGGTAGACGGTCTCGGCGGTGATGGCCAGCGGGCCACGGCTCGTGGTGAGCACGGTCAACTGCGGACAGCTGCCCACCAGGTCCGCCACCGCGTCCGCGGCCGCGTCGATCAGATGCTCACAGTTGTCCAGCACCAGCAGCATCGGGCGGGCGGACAGTGCGTCCCGCAGCCGCCGGGCGGTATCCGGCCGGGGTCGCGAGGGCGGCAGTCCGCGTTCGCGACCGGCCTCACCGAGCCCCATCGCCGTGGCTATGGCGGTCTCGATCTCCAGGACACCTCCGGACCCCACACCCTCCGGGCGCCCTCCGGACCCGGCACCCTCTGGGCGCACAGAGGCCAGCTCCACCAGCACGACCGGTAGTTCCGCCGCGATCCGCGTCCCGATCTCGTTGGCCAGCCTCGTCTTTCCGGCGCCACCCGGGCCCAGCACCGTGACGACCCGCGATACCCGCAGCAGCCGCGACAGTTCGGCCAGATCGTCCGCACGCCCCAGCAGCGCATTGGGCGCCGCCCGCACCCCCACCGCCGCGGTGACGGGCGGGTCCGCCGGCGCCCGGCCGGGGGTCGGCGGACCCCCCGCCGTGAAGCGGCCGCGCAGGATGGCTGTGTTCAGTTCGGTGACGGCGGGACCCGGATCGGTGCCGAGTTCGGCGGCGAGAGCCGCACGCAGGGTCGCGAAAACGTCGAGCGCCTCGTTACCGCGCCCGGCGGTGGCGAGCAGTCGCATGAGGGTGCGGGCGGTGGTCTCGTCCACCGGCCGGGCCCGCATCCGGGCGCGGCCCAGAGCTACCGCTCCGTCGAGATCGCCGAGCGCCTCCCGGGCCGCCAGATCGATATCGTCGAGCGCCTCGGCGTGATCGGCGGCCACCCCGGCGAGTTCGTCGGCCAATGGGCCGGCGGGCATATCGGCGCCCGGTTCACCGGACCACAGCGCCCGCGCCCGCAGTACGGCCGCCTGCGCGGCCGCCGGATCGCCCCGCTGGAGCGACGCACGCGCCTGCCGTATCAGTTCCGCCACCGCGGTCAGATCCACCTGGCCGGGGCGCAACGCCAGCCGGTAACCACCCGGCCCGGCCTCCAGCACCCCGTCCGGCAGCGCGGCGCGCAGCCGGGAGACCTGCGTATGCAGCGCGTTCATCGGCGCCCGCGGCGGTTCCTCGCCCCAGACCTCCTCGATGAGGGCCGCCGCCGTGCGGCTACGACCCGGCCGCAACGCCAGCGCCACCAGCAATGAGCGGGCCCGGGCACCCGGAACCGCCACCAGCTCGGTCTCGCGGCGCAGCGCGATCCGGCCCAGCACGGCGACGACGAGCGACTCGCCCGCCGGCACCGGATTCAGAAGAGTGGGGCCGTCCGAGCGGCCCGGATCGCGCTCCATACCGCAGCCATCGTATGCGCTGCGCACCGCTGCGAGCGGACCGCCGCCACGCGGCGGATCCCAGCCACGCGGCGGATCCCAGCCGTGCGACAGATCCCAGCCGTGCGACAGATCCCAGCCGTGGGACAGACCTCGGCCGTGGGGCAGACCTCAGGCGTCCCAGCGACCGGTGGTCAGGAAATCGTCGAGTACAGCGGTCGGGGCGTTCAGGTCCCAGCCCTGTCCGGCGATCCACTCGTCGCTGTAATACGTGCCCGCGTACCGCTCACCCCCATCGCAGAGCAGCGTGACCACACTGCCGCTGCGCCCGGCGGCGAGCATTTCCGCGATCAGCGCGCACGCGCCCCAGAAATTGGTTCCGGTGGATCCACCGACCCGCCGGCCCAGGCCCCGGCTCGCGAACCGGGCCGCGGCAATCGAGGCCGGATCCGGTACCTGGATCATCCGATCCACCACTTCCGGCACGAACGACGGTTCCATCCGCGGGCGTCCGATTCCCTCGATCCGCGACGGCATACCCGTTGCGTAATCACGGGCTCCGGTTTCGTAGGCGCCGAAGAACGCCGAATTATCCGGGTCCACGACGGCCAGCCGGGTGCTGTGCCGGCGGTAGCGCAGATAGCGGCCGATGGTCGCGCTGGTGCCACCGGTACCGGCGCCCACCACGATCCATTCCGGCACCGGATGGGTTTCCAGCCGTAGCTGGTCGAAGATCGACTCGGCGATATTGTTGTTGCCGCGCCAGTCGGTGGCGCGTTCGGCGTTGGTGAACTGGTCGAGGTAGTGCCCGCCGCATTCCGCGGCCAGCCGCGCGGCCTCGGTGTACATATCCGGTGGCCGCCGCACGTAGTGGCAGCGCCCGCCCTGCGCCTCGATCAGCGCGATCTTCTGCGGTGAGGTGGAGGCCGGTACCACCGCCACGAATTCGAGCCCGAGCAGCTGAGCGAAATACGCCTCGCTCACCGCGGTCGACCCCGAGGACGCCTCCACGACCGTGGTGCCCTCGGTGATCCATCCGTTGCACAGGGCGTACAGGAACAGCGAGCGGGCCAGGCGGTGTTTCAGGCTGCCGGTGATATGGGTGGATTCGTCCTTGAGGTACAGCTGCACGTTCCAGTCGGCCGGCAGCGGATAACGCAGCAGATGGGTGTCGGCGCTGCGCTGGGCGTCGGCGTCGATGAGACGCACCGCCTCGTCCGCCCAGCCCCGCGGATTACCGCGTGTGCAGGACTTCACTCCGGGCCGCCGCTGCCCGATCCCTCCGGCCTCGTCTTCCCTTCGGCGGGTGGCCGCGTCTCGTCACCGGCGTCCGCGTCATCGGTCCGGGACAGTTCTTCGGTGGTGTCACCACGCAACCGGGCCCGCAGTTGAGCCTTGTCCCGGCGGCGGCGTTCGTCGACCGCCGCGATATCGGAGTTCACCCGCACCCGCAGGCTCTTGAAGAGCGTGAGCGAGAGCGGCATGGCGATCACGATCGCGAAGAGCACACCCACCAGCAGTGGCACCTCCACACCGACCAGCCGGGCACCGACCATGATCACCACGGTGAGTACGGCGACCAGTACGAGCCGCGCCAGGGTGTAGAGCGCCAGGTCGCGGGCGAGCCGGCGACCCGGCGACGCACCGGGCCGGGGGGTGGTCTGATCCTCGGATTGGTTCGCGTCACTCACCTGACCAGCGTAAGGGACTCCGGATAACGGCCACCCGGGCGTATCCGTTTTGTCCATTACTTCCCCTTTACCAACAGTAGGTGGTTCGAGTACCCGGGCATCTCGGTGCCACTATGTCGGAATCCGATGAGAAAACGTGACGAAACAGAAAGGTTTGCCATGACCGCGATTGCCGTCGGGGCCCAGGAGAACCTGCTGACCCCCGGCCAGGTTGCCGCCCTGTTCCACGTAGACCCCAAAACCGTCACCCGCTGGGCACATGCGGGGCGGCTCGGCTCCCTGCGCACCCCGGGCGGCCATCGCCGGTTCCGCGAATCGGAGGTGATGCGGTTGCTCGAATCGCTCACCACCGAGGCGACCGTGCACGGCTGACACCGGGCCTACGCGGCAGCGCAACCGCAGCGGCACCCCGGCCGCCCGCGGCCGGGGATCGGCCGGCATCGGCCGCGATGATCGGCCGGAATCACCGGCCGGTCGCCCAGAGGGTTAACCTCGATAGAGGAGGTGAGCCACGTGATCTACCTGTTGGCACTCATCGCGATCGTGGTGGTCGCGGTGCTGTGCTGGAAGGCGTTCGGCCCCGGGCGTCCCCCCGCACCGGGCGCCGGTCGAAATCGAGTCGTCGGCCCCGATGACGACCCCGAATTCCTCTGGCGTATCTCACGTCAGCGGAATCACCGGGACGGCGATTCGGAATCCACGGAATCCTGATCGCCGGGCCCGGATAACACGTTATCCGGGCCATTTCCCGCCGCGTACCGGCCGAGAGCTAATCGGCGGTGCTGTCGACCTGCGGTAGTCCTTCCACGGCCCGCAATTTATCGGCCACCCCGGCGAGGCGGTCGAGCGCGTCGGCGGGTAACCCCACCGCGGTGCGTACCAGTCTGACCAGGGAGTCGGGCTCCAAACCACAGATGAGCGCCTCATTCGTGGCCTCCGAGGTGCGGCAATCCACCTCGCCGCCCGTATCCGAACTGAAATTCTCCGAATCCACTGCCGCTCTCCTCGCTGTTCGACGCGTTTTACCGCGTGGTGGAGGGGAAATGACCGGTCGCACCCGATTTACCGCATCGAGTCACAAACAGTTCAGCTATTGCTCGACCGAACAATAGCAACTGCGCATTGCGGGGGCATAACGATCATTGCGACGATGGAAATGCCGCACCGAATCAGGTCAGTCCGGAGTAGCTGTGCAGACCGGAAACCACCAGGTTGATGATGAAAAGGTTGAACAGCATCGCCACGAATCCGGCCACATTGATCCACGCCGCGCGGGTGTCGCGCCAACCCGACGTGGCCCGTGCGTGCAGGTACGCGGCGTAGAGCACCCAGGCGATGAACGAACAGGTCTCCTTGGGATCCCAGCCCCAGAACCGGCCCCAGGCCGCTTCGGCCCAGATCGCGCCGAGAATGACGCCCGCCCCGAACAGCGGGAAGCCGATGATCGTGGTGCGGTAGGCCAGCCGGTCCAGCGTGCGGGCGTCCGGCAGCCGGCGCGCGATCGCGCCGAGCACATTCCGCGATTCCGAACCCTCGGGCTGACGCAGCCGATAGAGAAAAAGCAGGCTCGCGACACCGGAGACCAGGAAGACACCACTGCCGATACTCACGATCGTCACGTGCAGCGGCAACCAGAACGATCGCAGCGCAGGCACGACCGGCGCCGCGTCGGCGTAGAGCAGGGTGCCCGCGAGGAACATCAGGACCAGCAGGGGAGCCAGCAGGAACGCCCACATCCCCCGGTAGCGCTCGTCGCGCATGAACACCAGTCCGACCACCGCGGCGGTCGCGGTGGCCATGGAAACGAACTCGTACATATTGCCGAGCGGAAAGCGACCGGTCGCGAAACCGCGCAGCACGATCGAGGCGATATGCAGCCCCACGGCCACGAACAGGACCGAGAAGGCGATATTGCCCAGCCGCTGCGACAGCGGGGCGCGCGGTGTCTCGTGGATCCGGCCGGGGGTATCGCTACCCGCGGCGACGCCGCCCGCCGGGACCAGTTCGCGTTCGCTGACCTGTTTGGCGCGGGCCGAGGCGTACTGCACGATCAGTAGCACCAGCACCAGCGCGTACACGACGATCGCCGTTTTGTAGGCGAGGTCGCTGTAGCCGGCGAGAGTGGTGTCGATCGGCATCATTCATCTCCCGTGTTCATACCGCGGTGCTCGGTGGACAACCGCGGTGGCCGAGTATGTGGTGCGGCACGCTGCCTCCTCGGCGCTACGCCCGGTTGTCCGGCGCGTCCAGCAGGCGTTCCCGGAGACGATCGAACTCTCCGCCCCAGCCCGCCTGGTCGGTGCGGGCCAGCCCGCCCATCTCTACTACGACGCGTCGTTGGTCAACGGTACCCTCCGGGGTCACCCGCAGCCAGACCCGCCTCCGCGAAACCAGCAGCGAGACCAGCAGCCCGCCCATCATCACCAGCGCGCTCACCAGTACCCACTGCTGCGCCGGATCATGCGAGACCTGGATATTGGCGAACTCTTCCGCACCGTCGAACCGCACCTGCGTGCCGTTGGGCAGCGTGGTCGATTCGCCCGGCCGCAGATTCACCCGGGCCTCCTTGGCGAGCCGGCCCTGGCGCACCATCTCTTGATCCAGCGCGAAAATCGACTGCGGCCGGCCGGTGTCCAGGCCGGTATCCCCGCGGTAGACGTCCACCGCCACCGCGGGATCGGTCATCCCGGGAAACACCGACGTCATCAAGGTGCCGTGGAAACTGGCCGTCGGCGCGAACAGCCCCTCGATCGCGATCTGGTTCTGCCGCCGCTCGGTATCGTTCGAATACATCCCACCGGGGGGATCGACCCGCAGCACACCGCTGGACAGGAACGTCTGCATATCGTTGGGCTGCCACTGCACGGTCTCGGTGCGGGTTTCGCCGTTCGGGAAGGTCACCGTGAACGTCGGCGCGTACCCGTGCCCCTGGAGATAGACGCGATCCCCGTGGACACGCAGCGGATGGTTCACCTTGATGGTGGTGTCGCGCCAGGTTCCCGACTCCAGATCCGCGCCCGCCTGATAGGCGATATCGGAGGTGAACATCTCGGCCTGGCCGTTGTCCAGATAGTCGGCGCGGAAATTCTTCACCCGCACGCACATGGGAGTCATCCCGGTGCCGTCGTTGACATTGCCGGCCCGGAACGAGTCGAACACCGCCGGCGAGGTGGTGCAGAACCCCGGTCCGTTGTTCGCGATGACGATCACATTGCCCTCGTAGCCGAACAGTTTCCCGGCCGCGATCGCCACCAGCAGCCCGACCAGGGCCAGATGGAATACGAGATTGCCCAGCTCACGGGTGTAGCCCTTCTCCGCGGAGAGGGTCATCTCCCCGTCGCGCTCACCCGGGCGGACCTCGGTCCGCCAGCCGCGCAACCGGGAGCGGGCCTGTTCGACGACGCTCTCGGGGGTTCCGTCGAGTTCCGCGTGATGGTGGTGCGGCAGGCGAGCCAGATTCCGCGGCACCCGCACCGGCGGGGTACGCAGCGCCCGGTAGTGGTCCACGGTGCGCGGCAGGATGCACCCCACCAGCGAGATGAACAGCAGCACATAGATCGCGGTGAACCAGAAACTGGAGAACACGTCGAACAGCTCGAAACGGTCCATCCATTCGCCCAGCACCGGGCGATCCGCGATGTACTGGACGACCTTCTGCTCGTTCAGGCTCCGCTGCGGTAGCAGCGCACCGGGAATGGCGGCCAGCGCCAGCAGGAACAGCAGCACCAGCGCGGTACGCATACTGGTGAGCCCGCGCCAGCCGTTACGCAGCACCGCCCGGGCACGGCCCAGCGGGGACTGCCGGGGCGGTAGGACCGGGGGCGCCTCGGGGTGGTCTGTCACGGTCATATCGGCAGCGTCACCTCGGCGACGAAACCGTCACGCACCCAGCCGACGAACTGATCCCAGGCCCCGGTCACCAGTGCGATTCCCACCGCGACCAGCAGGATTCCGCCGATCACCTGGATCGTGCGCGAATTGCGCCGCAACCATCCGACACCGCGCAATGCCCCGGCCGACCCGAAGGCCAGCACGACGAACGGCAAACCGAGACCGAGACAGTAGGCCACGATCAACGCGACTCCGCGCGCCGCCGTGGTGCCTTCCGTCCCGGCCGCCACCGCCATCACCCCGGACAGGGTCGGTCCCAGGCACGGGGTCCAGCCGAGGGCGAACACCGCGCCGAGCAGCGGGGCGCCCGCGACCCCGGCGAGCCGCCGGGGTTCCATCCGGGTATCGCGCTGCAGCGCCGGAATGAGGCCGATGAATGCCAGGCCCATCACGATGGTGACCACACCGCCCAGCCGCTGCAACAGCTCACGATTGACGTTCAGAGTCTGGATCAGCCCGAATACCGTGGCGGTGGCCAGCACGAACACCACTGTGAATCCGGCGACGAACAGCCCGGCCGCACCCGCGACCCGCAACCGCGCGGAGTCCGGAGGCGTCGCCGCGGAGACCTCGGCAGCCGGATCGGTTTCGGTCAGCACCGCCGTCGACCCGCCGCGCACCGGTTGCCCGGCTCGTTCGCGCCGGGCCTGCTCGACGGTCACCGGTGGCGCCTGCGCACCCACCAGACCCGCCAGATAGGACAGATAGCCCGGCACCAGCGGCACCACGCACGGCGACGCGAACGACACCAGACCGGCCAGCAGGCAGGCGCCGAGGGCCAGCAGCAGCGGGCCCGTGGCCGCTGTCTGCTGAAATGACTCCCCCACTCCTGCCAGCACCGTCAACGCGAACTACGCTCCGCATCGGGTTCGGTGTTCGCGCGCCGTTCGTCACGCCCACCCGGCGCGGTCGATCCCCGGGCGCCCGACGGCCGCGAATTCGACACCCGCCGATCGCTACCGGTCGTGGTCGCGGGCTGTAGCTCCCACGAACCCAGCGACGATTTCACCAGGACCTCGGCACGTACCCCGCGCGGCGGGCGAGTCGCCCCGTACCGGCGTACGCCTCGAGACCGAAGACTTCTCATGATGCTCCCTCCGCGGCGATGCGCTGCACCACCGGCATTAGATCTTCAACGAGTAGGGCGCGCAGGAAAACCGCCGCCACCCGGTGGTCCCGATCCAGCACCAATGTGGTGGGAATAACGCTGGTCGGGAAGTTTCCACCGAGCGCCAACAGCGTGCGCATAGACGGGTCGTAGATCGACGGATAACCGATATGGTTGTCGACCACGAAATCACGGGCTTTGTCCTGCTGGAAATCACGGACATTGATCCCGAGGAAAGCGACCCCGAGATCCTTGGTTTGTTCGTAGACCTGTTCGAGCGCGGGCGCTTCGGCACGGCACGGCCCGCACCATTGCCCCCACAGATTCACCACGACCACCTGGCCGGGGAAATCGTCCACCGAGACCGTCTCGCCGTCATCGGACATGAGGTCCGGACCCGATAATTTCCCGATGGTTCCCCGCGCGGACGGCGGATCGTAGAAGATATCGGTCTGCCCGCCCGGCGAGACGAATTCGAAAGTGCCACCGGTGGCGACCGCGTCGGATCCGGTGGAACAGGCGGATAGTACCGCCACGCACAGCAGCGCGGCGAGCGCCGGCAACAACCGGCCCCCGAACGCCTTGGCGGCTGGTCTCATCCCGACACCGAGCCCGGCCCGCTCGCCATGTGGCGTCTCATGCGCCGTGCACCGTCGGGTCCGAACCGCCCGCGGGCTCGGAGTAGACGATATCGACCAGGGTGTCGCCCCGGTAGACCAGCGAGGTCAGCGAGGCCAGACCGCACTGCCGGGCGCGCGGATCGTGCCAGAGCCGCTGCCCCTGCAAGAACCGGCGCAGCGTCCATACCGGCAACTGATGGGAGACGAGCACGGCCTCACGGCCGGCCGACTCCACCCGCGCCTTGTTGACCGCGGCCAGCATCCGGTGCGCGATCTGCAGATACGGTTCGCCCCAGGACGGGGTGAACGGGTCCCGCAGTTTCCACCAGTGCCGCGGTTTGCGCAGCGCGCCGTCACCCACCGACACCCGCAGGCCCTCGAAGGTGTTCCCGGCCTCGATGAGGTTCTCGTCGGTGCGCACGGTGAGTCCGTGCCGGCTCGCGATCGGGTCCGCGGTCTCCTGCGCCCGCTGCAGCGGCGAGGCGATGACCATGGCGATATCGTGATCGGCCAGCGACCGCGCGACCGCGCCCGCCTGGGCGCGCCCGGTGACCGACAGCCCGAAACCGGGCAACCGGCCGTAGAGGATGCCGCGCGGATTGTGCACCTCGCCGTGGCGCAGCACATGCACGATGGTTTCGACCGATTCGGCGTCGGCCGCGCTGTCGCCCGGCAGGGGCGGGGCGGCGGCGACATCGGCGGCGGGGTCGGCGGGCGGGACCGGTTCGCTACGGTCGTCCGGTTCGGCTGCCACCTGCTCGTGCTCGGGCCGGCTCACGCGCCGGCTCCTTCGGGTACGGCGCTCGCGGCCGCCTCGGCGGCGGCGGGCAGGGCGGCGGCTATCCGGTCGAAGGCCGCGTCGTCCAGCGCCGCGGAGACGAACCAGGCCTCGAACGCGCTGGGCGGGGCATAGACCCCGGCGTCCAGCAGTGCGTGGAAGAAGGCCGGATAGCGCCAGGTCTGGGTGGCTTTGACCGTGCTGTAGTCGAGTACCGGAGAATCGGCGAAGAACACGCTGACCATATTGCCCGCGAATTGCACGCGGTGCGCTACCCCCGCGCCGGTGAGCGCCTCGGTGATCAGAATGCCGAGCCGTTCGCTGTTGCGGTCCAGCGCCGCGTACACCTCGTCGCCGGCGGCGCGGAGCGTGGCCAGACCGGCCGCCACGGCCACCGGATTGCCCGACAGCGTGCCCGCCTGATAGACCGGGCCCAACGGCGCCAGCCGGTCCATCACATCGGCCCGGCCGCCGAACGCCGCCGCGGGCAGGCCGCCGCTCATCACCTTGCCGTAGGTGTACAGATCGGCAGCCACCGGTTCCAGCCCGTACCAGCCCGAACGACTCACCCGGAAACCGGTCATCACCTCGTCCATGATGAGCAACGCGCCGTTGTCGGTGGTGATCCGGCGCAGCCCGGCGTTGAAATCCGGCAGCGGCGCCACCGCGCCCATGTTCCCGGCGGCGGCCTCGGTGATCACCGCGGCGATCTCGCCGGGATGCGCCTCGAACGCGGCACGTACGGCCTCGAGGTCGTTGTACGGGAGCACGATCGTATCGGCGGCCTGCGCCCCCGTGACCCCCGGCGAGTTCGGCAGCGCGAAGGTCGCGACACCCGAGCCCGCCTCCGCGAGCAGGGCATCGACATGACCGTGGTAGCAACCGGCGAATTTGATGATCTTGGTACGTCCGGTGTAGCCGCGCGCCAGCCGGACGGCGCTCATAGTGGCCTCGGTCCCCGAGTTCACCAGCCGCACCTTCTGCACCGGAGCGACCCGCTCGACGATCAGCTCGGCCAGCTCCACCTCGGACGCCGTCGGCGCGCCGAACGACAGACCCGATCCGGCGACCTCCCGGACCGCCTCGACCACCGCGGGATGGGCGTGCCCGAGAATCATCGGCCCCCACGAGCAGACCAGATCGACCAGCTGGTTACCGTCGGCGTCGGTCAGGTAGCAGCCCTTCGCCGATGTGATGAACCGCGGCGTGCCTCCCACCGAACCGAAGGCACGCACCGGGGAATTGACCCCACCGGGAACAACCGCTTCGGCTCGCTGGAAAAGCTGACTGGAGGCCGGCACTGCCGTACCGGCCACGCGCAGAGAACTCACGGCCTCCAGTTTGGCAGCCCCCTCCGGGAGAGTCGACGACAGGGTGGCGCATACGTGATATATGCCGCCCGTTCGACACGTGCCGAGCCAAATACGGCAGGCCGGCGGCCCGAGTGCGTACTGTCGTCTCAATCGGAAGAATCTGCGAACCACCGGCCGGGGAGGTCGTTTTGCGTATTGCCATCAGTGGTGCGGCTCTGTCACTCGCCTCGGTCGCGTTCGGCGTCCTGGCCACCTGTCTCGGAGCGGGTACGGCCGCCGCGGCCGATCCGGTCGTGGACCCGGACAACAGCCGGGCCGGACTCCGGCTCAACCACCAGGAAACCCAAGCGCTGGCCGCCGGGCCGATCCCGGCCCTGGTCGACCATATGGTCCCGCCCTCCCGGATCGGCGCCGGGTTGAACAGTGAGACCCGTCTCTACCGTGACGAAGAGGGCGGCGTCCACGCCTCATTGCGTCAGGTGATCCTCGAATCGGCCGACAACGACGGCTCGGTCCTCGTGTTCTTCCACGCGCCGGGCGCAGCACACGGCCGGGTCTTCGATATCTATCAGCAGTGGGGCTGAGCCGCATTTATCAGCAGTGGGCTGAGCCGCGACACATCCTCACGCCCGCCGCACCACCCGCACGGCCGCGTCGATCACCGCCGCCCCGGCCCCGGCCACCAGCACGGTGGCCAGGAACAGCCACGGCGCCACGTACCGGGTCGCGGTATAGGCCGGTACCTCACCGGTCGGGGGGAAGTCGGTGTTCCGCACGCCGAGCTGCCAGCAGAGCACGGCCAGAGCGAGGGCCAGGATCGCCGCCGCGAGGTCGGCGGCCGGGACGACGAACGAGCGGTTCACGGATCTCCTCCGGTCGGTCGGTCGGTGTATTCACCTGATGCTGCCCGGGCCGGAGCCGATAATCAATCGTCGCGACCGGTGTCCGGGTCCCCGGCGGGTCGCTCGATCGCCGAGGTGAGCGCGGCACGCAGCGCGCGGTGATCCTTGGCCCAGGTCCGCACCAATTCGCCGTCGGTACGGCGCAGGCCGATCGCGGTGCGCCGGCGCGGCACCCCGGTCAGTTCACCGAGAGCGCGGCCGTCCTCCCAGGGTTCGCCGGAATCGACCGGCAACACCGCGGCGATCGACGCGACGGTGGTGGTCTCCGGACCGTTGCGCAGGAAACGATCGGTGAGCTCGACGCTGACATGTGTCCGGGCGGCATATATCTGCAGGACGGCGAACGCGGCGATCAGGGCGGCGCAGAACAGCAACGCGAACCAGTGCACAGTGGCGCCCGCCGCGATCTCCACCGCGAGCAGCAGGAAACAGACGATCGGACCGTAGGCCACGGCCCGCCAGCGCGCACCCGGTTCCGAGAACAGGATCTCTCCGGTTTCCGCGGCGGTTTCGGCCTGCTCAGCCATCGATATCCGTGGCGGCGACGACACGCACCCGGATCAGCCGACGATGCTGGGAATCAGCAGTACGGCGACGGTGAGGACACCGAACAGAATCAACAGGCTCAGTACGAGCATGTCCCGCCGGATACTCTGCGGCTGCTGGATCACCACTCGCATCGTTGCCTCCGATCACCGGACGACCTGAGCTGCCGCCCTACCGGACGATTACCCCTGGCCACCGGTTCCCATGTCCTCTGTGACAGCCCTCACCATACATGGCGGAATTCCGGAAACAAACTCCGCGTTCGTTATGTGAATGTGGGTCGTACCGTGACCCGGAATCAACATGCAGGTCAGCAAGCCGGGTAGGACTTCTCACGAATTTCCGGGGCCCCCCGGCCGTCGCGGCAGGAACCACTTCGCCGCCTCCGGCCGCTGGCACAGGTAGATCGCGCCGCCCGCCAGAACCGCCTGCACGATCGTCGCGGCGCCACCGGCCAACGGGCCGACACCGTCCACCATCCCGATGGAGAACAACGCGGCCACACCGGTGATCACCAGCCACACGCCGGCAAACGTGAGCAGCGTCCGCGCCCACAGCTTGCCCTTGCCCAGCTGGTGAACCACCAGCACACCCAGCGCCGCGACCGCCAGGCCCAGGATCACGCCCAAGACGGCACCCAGGGTCACCAACAGATCGGTCATCGCCGGAGTGAGCTGTGGGTCGGTGGACTGCACTCGCTCCCGCAGCTCTGCACTGAACCGATCCCGGTTCGCCAGCGTATCGGCCAGGGAGACGAACAACCGTCCCACACCCAAACCGATGACGCCCCACCACAATTGCCGCGCGGTAGTGATATCCGCGGGCATGTTCACGATAGCCAGCGCGCTGCCTCCGTCGCCCAATAGGTGAGTACGATATCCGCGCCCGCACGGCGGATACCGGTCAGTGACTCCAGTATCGCGGCCTGCCGATCGATCCAGCCGCGTTCGGCCGCCGCCGTGATCATCGAATACTCACCCGAAATCTGATACGCCGCAACCGGAACCGGCGACCGGTCGGCAACCTCTCGCAGAATGTCCAGGTACGACATCGCCGGTTTGACCATCACGATATCGGCGCCCTGCTCCAGATCCAGCTCGAGTTCGCGAATCGACTCCCGCCGGTTGGCCGCGTCCTGCTGATAGGTCCGCCGATCCCCCTGCAGTGAGGAGGACACCGCCTCCCGGAAGGGCCCGTAGAACGCCGACGCATACTTCGCGGCATAGGCCAGGATCGCGGTATCGGTGCGGCCGGCCTCGTCGAGAGCATCCCGGATCACCCCCACCTGACCGTCCATCATCCCGCTGGTCCCGAGCAGATCAGCGCCCGCCTCCGCTTGGGCCAGCGCCATATCCACGTACCGGAGCAGGGTGGCATCGTTGTCCACCGCACCCGCCGGATCCAGGACCCCACAATGCCCGTGATCGGTGAATTCGTCCAGACAGGTATCCGCCATCACCACGGTCGCGTCACCGACCTCGGCCGCCAGCGCCCGCAACCCGCGATTGAGGATGCCTTCCGGATCGGTGGCACCACTGCCCACCGCGTCCTTGTCCTCGGCCCGGGGCACGCCGAAAAGCATCAGACCACCCACACCGGCCTCGACCGCCTCCACGGCGGCCTTGCGCAGCGAATCCAGCGAATGCTGGAACACGCCGGGCATGGACCCGATCTCCCGAGGCTCGGACAATCCGTCTGCCACGAACATCGGCAACACCAGATGCCGCGGCTCCAGACCGGTCTCCGCCACCAGCCGCCGCAGTGCCGGCGTACGCCGCAACCGCCGCGGCCGCTCCACTCCGCTCATGGGGTCATTATCGGCGTCGTCTCCGGAGCCGCGGGGGCCGGGGAGGGGTTGGGAGTAGGCACTCAGGGAAAGTGTTCCGGGAGCGGCCCCTACGAGAGAGAAATTTGGGGTGGCCGGTATGCCAAGGGTGCATTTGGGGTGGCCTCTTCGCGAAGGGGTGGGTTGAGGCGACCCCTCCGCGAAGGGGGTTCGGATCGACGCCTCCGCCAAGGGTCGGGAAGGTAGGTTGCAGCGACCCCACCGCCAAGGAGAGTTCGGATCGACGCCTCCGCGAAGGGTCGGGCTGTAATTTTGGAGCGGCTCCGCCGCTCGAGGGTGGGGCCCTATTAACCCGGTTCTTCACTCCCGCCGGTCAGTCGCTGCGCTCC
>NZ_JBEZYU010000024.1:0-85624 GCF_040638875.1 Nocardia sp. NPDC024068
TCTGGAGCGACCAGAGGGAGGGAGCGCAGCGACTGACCGGCGGGAGTGAAGAACCGGGTTAATAGGGCCCCACCCTCGAGGCGCGGAGCGCCTCCCAAATTCCAGCCCCACCCTCGAGCGGCGGAGCCGCTCCAATCAACACTGCATTACCCTGTTCGGGTGGCGATATCCAAGGTCGAGCGGCTGATGAATCTGGTCATCGCGCTGTTGTCGACTCGGCAGTTCCTGACTGCGGAGCGGATCCGGGAGAGCGTCGCGGGCTATGAGGACTGTGCCAGCGACGAGGCGTTCAGCCGAATGTTCGAGCGGGACAAGAACGAGCTCCGGGATCTGGGGATTCCGCTCGAGGTGGGGCCGTCGGGGCAGTTCTCCACCGTCGAGGGGTACCGCATCAACCGGGACGCCTATGAGCTACCCGATATCGATCTGAGCAGTGAGGAGTCGGCAGCGGTGGCGGTCGCGCTGCAGATGTGGGAGTCGCCGGAGTTGGCGTCGGCGGCCGCGGGGGCGCTGTTGAAGTTGCGGGCCGCCGGGGTGCATGTGGAAACCGATACCGCGTTCGCGGCCATTCCTGCCGTGCCGGCCCGGACCCGGGGTTCGGAACCGGTGCTGGGCAAATTGCTCGCGGCCATCGATGCCGGTCAGGCGGTGCGGTTCGAACATCGGGGGGCCAGCAATGCGCCGTTTCTGATGCGTGACGTCGAGCCGTGGGGGGTGGTGACGTTGCGGGGGCGCTGGTACCTGGTGGGGCACGACCGGGACCGGGACGCGGTGCGGACCTTCCGGTTGTCGCGGATCGGTGAGGAGATCACCGCGTATGGCCCGCGGAACGCGGTGCGCCCGCCGGCGGGCACCGACCTGCGCGAGATCGTGTCGCGGGTGACCGGGACCGTGCCGATCACCGGTTCGGCGACGATCTGGGTGGCGCAGGGCCGGGGCCGGGATCTGCGGCGTCTCGGTGAGGTGGTGGACAGCAGGGTCGTGGGTGGACGCCCGGGCAGTGTGGTGGAGGTGCCGATCCGGTCCCAGCATTGGCTGGCCAGGTTGATCACCGGGCTGGGCGCGGATGCGCTGGTGCTCGAACCGGCGGAGTTGCGCGCCGATGTGATGGCACGGCTGCGGTCCGTGATCGACCGGACCGAGGTGGTGTTATGAGCACGCGGTTGTCGGCCCGGCTGTCCCGGTTGCTGAATATGGTGCCGTATTTCGTGGCGAATCCCGGGATCAGCGCGGCGGAGGCGGCGGCCGATCTGGGTGTCACCACCAAACAGTTGATGGCCGATCTGAACCAGCTGTGGATGTGCGGGCTGCCCGGTTACGGACCGGGTGATCTGATCGACCTGTCGTTCTCGGAGGAGAGCGTGCAGGTGACGTTCACCGCCGGGATCGAACGTCCGCTGCGGTTGACCTCGATCGAGGCGACCGCGGTGCTGGTGGCGTTGCGGTCGATCGTGGATCTGCCCGGGATGGTCGATCCGACCGCGGCGCATGCGGCGATCGCGAAACTGGAGGCCGCGATCACCGGGGCCGCCCCGTCCGGGCCGGGCGATGCGGAGAGTCCGGGGTACGGTCCGCCCGAGGCGCCCGCCGTGGCCACGGTCCGGTCTGCGGTGGCCGGTGAGCGGGCGTTGCGTCTGGAGTACTACTCGGCCAGCCGCGATGTGGTGTCGACCCGGGTGGTCGATCCGATCCGGATCGTCGCGGTGGACGACAACAGTTATCTGCAGGGCTGGTGCCGCGAGGCCGACGGCGTGCGGTTGTTCCGGTTCGACCGGATCGAATCGGCGGCGGAACTCGACGAACCGGCCCGGCCGCCGCACGAGGCCCGGGCCACCGACGCCGGCCTCGATCTGTTCCAGGAGGACCCCTCGATCCCGCTGGCCCGCCTGCTGGTGGCGGCCGATTACGGCTGGGTGCTCGACCAGTATCCGATGCACCGGATCGCAGTCCATCCGGACGGCAGCCTCGAGGCGACCATGCGGTTCGCCACCCTCGACTGGATGGCGCGGCTGGTACTCGGCTTCGGGTCGGGTGTCACGGTGCTGGGCCCGCCGGAACTGGTGGCAGCGGTCCGCGAGCGCTCCGCCGCCGCCCTGGCCGCCTACCGCGAGGCCGGCCTCGACCCCGTGTCCTGAGCCCGGGCCGGGCCCGACCACCGTTGCCATCGCGAGGGCGTAGGGGCCGATGATCCGCAGCGTCTCCCAGGTGAGCGGAACGTAGGGAAGCAGGGATACCGGCAGACCGGACGGCAATACGCCCCACCGCGGGATGGAAATAGCCCACCCCGTCGCCGTCACCCCGTCACCCCTTTGCCCCCACTCCGTCGGTGCCGAGTTCAGCGAGGCCCCCAAAGGGTTCGGCCCGCGTCTGCTGTCAGCCCTCGAAGCGCATGTGGCGAAGCCACGAGTCTCGAGGGCTGACAGCAGACGCTCAGGGGGCCGAACCCCGCGCGCGCCAGCGCGCCAATAAACACAGCACCTTGGCGGGTGGGGTCACCTGCCCCACCTTCGCGAGCAACGCCACCCGCCCCACCTTCACAAGCAAGCCCGCCCCACCACCTCGACGGACCATGTGCCCCGAACCGGAGATCGACCGGCCACCGTCTCACACAAGGCCACAGATCCGGCGCCCGCCATCCGCCCCATTGCCTCCCCGGCCTGCGCCCCGCAATCACCGGCACAGATCCACACCCGGCCCATCCACAGAATCAGCCACCCTCCCAGCGCCGAGTCCAGCGAGGCCCACAAAGGGGACGCTCAAAGGGCCGAACCCCGCGCGGCGAAGCCGCGCCAAAAACACAGCGCCAAAAATACGGTGTTCGTCACCGTAACGGGGCGGGGGGTTTCGGTTGCGTGGCGGTGACCAGGGGAAACGGTACTCGTCGGTAGGAGAAACGGCTGGCGAATATGGTTGCCAAGTGCCCGGGGAGTCTTTATTGTCGAGCACGTGCATTTCCCTGCCGACGGCTTCTGTGCCGCGCCCCTCGTCGCTGATCGCGACGGCGCGGTGCTTCTCGCGCGTACCGCGCGGGCACGTCGGCTACTTGCCGTAGTAGTAACCCGCCGTAGCGGGGTCTGATTCGGACCGGCCCCCTCGCTGCGGGCCCCTTTTTCTTTCGCTTTTGCTGGTCCCCCTGAACTGCCTACCTTCTCTGGGAAGACCTACGTGCTCATGACCACTGTGATTCTGGAAAACGACACTCTGACCACAGCCGCTCCACGCAGCCTGCGCACCGAATGCGCCGAGCTGAGCGCGGCCCAATTCCATGACCGCTACGGCGAGTGCGCCGGCCCGATCCGGCTGGCGGGCTGGTCGTCGACGGGGGCGCGGGGTGGTGCCTTCACCGCGACCCTCGAGTTTCCGGGCTGGTCGCGCTCGGTGGTGGCCGCCGGTAACCCGATCGCCGCGATGACCTCCGCGTTGTACGAGGCGGGCTATCCGGTCGAGATTCTGCGATTCCATCAGCGTCACACCGCGGTGGGTACCGCCACGTTCGTGCAGTGTGAATCCGACGGCCGCCGGGGCTGGGGTGCCGCGCTGGCGACCGACGGTGCGGAATCGTCGGTGCGGGCGATGATCGCCGGCGTCAACCGGCTGGGCTGACGGCTATCCGTCGACGGCGGGCTCCGCACCATCCCCGGAAAGTGCGGAGCCCGCCGTCGTCGTTCGATGCTATTCGGCTGCTTCGCCGTTGGCGGCCTGTTGTTCGGCGAGTTGCTGCCGGACCTCGTCCATATCGAGCGCCTTGACCTGCGAGACCAGGTCTTCGAGCGCGGCCGGGGGCAGCGCGCCGGGCTGCGCGAAGACCAGGACGCCTTCGCGGAAGGCCATGATGGTCGGAATGGACTGGATGTTGGCGGCCGCGGCGAGGCCCTGTTCGGCCTCGGTGTCGACCTTGCCGTGCACGACGTCGGGGTGCTGATCCGACGACGCCTCGTAGGTCGGGGCGAAACTGCGGCACGGTCCGCACCAGGAAGCCCAGAAATCGACCAGCACCACGTCATTGCTGGTGACTATGTCATCGAAGTTCTGCTGCGTCAGTGTCTGGGTGGCCATGACGTCCTCTCGTGGTCGGTATACAGGCTGCAACGCCGGCCCCGGCCGTGGTTGTTCCGCGGCGGGTGTCCTACGCCACCGGATCCCACCCTAACCGCCGTGCCGGCGCATCGTGGGCGGGTGTCAGCCGTGTTCGGCGATGGCCCAGGCCCGCCGCCGGTCGCCGTCCCAGCGGCGTACGCCGACCACGGTGGCGGCCGTGTCCTTATCGGTCGCCACCGCCGCGACCGCCTCACCGATCCGCTGGGGTAGCACCCGCCGGGCCAGTGTGATGTGGGGTGTCCAGCGGCCGGGCCGCAGATTCGCGGGGATATCGGGGCATGGTGAGACCACCTGATGGACGCGGCGGTGCCAGGCGAGTAGCTGTTCGGTCGGCGTCACAGCGCGCACCAGGATGGGCCGGCGGGCACCGAAGACGAGCACCCCACCGAGGTGTATCGGGAAGGGGCGGAACGGCAATCCGTCGAGTTCCTGCTCGATACGCGGCCAGATCTGCCGGGCCACCGCGACCGTGATGTGCGGCCGGTGGCCGTCGAGATCACCGCTGGTCCGTCCGCCCCGTCCCAGTCCGGGTAGACCGGCTTCGGCGAGCAGTTCCCACTGCCGCCGGATCCGCTGCTCCGCTGCCTCGTCGAGCAGCAATTCCACCGACTGCACCATGATCTTCAGACGGTAACCCCTCGGCGGGCCGCGGCACCGGGCTATGGCCCGGACCGCCGCGCCCGAGATCAATTCTCGGTTACACCGGCTGTGTCGGGTGCTCCGGTGGCCTACTGTGCCTGGCAACGTCGACGTGTGGCGGTGGTCCCACGAATCCTCGCGAGCGGCAGGTGGTGGAGGTGGCTGATCGATCCGGGATCCGGCGGCGCCGGGTGTTGTGCGGGATCGCCGGGGTCCTGCTGACGGCGGGTTGCGTGACCAACGTCGAGGACACCGGGCCGGTTCCGCCCAAGGTCGCGGTGCAGACCGTGCCGGCGCTCGCCGAACGGGTTCCGGCCGAGATCAGGGCGGCGGGTGAAGTGGTTGTGGGGGTGAATGTGCCGTATCAGCCCAACGAGTACCGCGACCGGCACGGCGCGATCGTCGGATTCGACATCGATCTGATGGATGCCGTCACCGCGGTGCTCGGTATCCGGGCCCGCTACACCGAATCGGCGTTCGAGAAGATCATCCCGGCCGTGCAGGCCGGCACCTACGACATCGGAATGTCGTCGATCACGGATTCCGCCGAACGCGAGGAGCAGGTGGATTTCGTCACCTATTTCACCGCGGGGGTGCAGTGGGCGCAGCGCACCGGGGCCGAGGTGGACCCGGAGAACGCCTGCGGGAAGCGGGTGGCGGTGCAGGCGACGACGGTCGAGCATATCGAGGAGGTCCCGGCCAAGAGCGAGGCCTGTGTCGCGGCGGGTAAGGATCCCATCATCATCGATGCCTTCGACGAGCAGAGCGCGGTGACGAACGCGTTGGTGCTGGGGCAGGTCGACGCGATGTCGGCGGATTCCCCGGTCACCGCCTACGCGATCAAACAGACCGACGGCAAGATCGAACCCTCCGGTCCGGTATTCGACGCCGCGCCGTACGGATGGGCAGTGGCCAAGGGGTCGCCGCTGGCCCCGGTTCTGCGGGACGCGGTGCAGCACCTGATGGACGACGGCCGGTACCGGCAGATCACCGAGAACTGGGGTGTGCAGGAGGGTGCGCTGGGCACCTCCGTTATCAACGGCGCGAGGAGTTGACGCCATGACCGCCGATCCGAGCGCGTTCACCGCCGAGAAGGATCCGCCGGAAACCATCCGGGCCGTCCCGCTGCGCCGGCCCGGACGCTGGGCCTCTGTTGTCGTCATTCTGGTGCTGGCCGGTTTGTTCGTCTACGGTGCGGCCACCAATCCCGCCTACCGCTGGGATGTGTACTGGGATTATCTGCGGGATTCGCGGATCGCGGCGGGCGCGGTTGTCACCCTGCAACTCACGGTGCTCGCCATGGCGATCGCCGTCGTGTTCGGCACGGTGCTCGCGGTGATGCGGTTGTCCCCGAATCCGGTGCTGCGCGCCACCGCCTGGGTGTATCTGTGGGTTTTCCGCGGGACGCCGGTCTACGTGCAACTCGTGTTCTGGGGTCTGGTGCCGTCGCTGTATCAGCAGGTGGCGTTCGGGGTGCCGTTCGGGCCGCGGCTGTTCGAGGTCGATGTGCAGAGCTTGCGCGCGGCTTTCCTCTTCGCCGTGATCGGGCTCGCCCTCAACGAGGCCGCCTATATGGCCGAGATCGTGCGGGCGGGGATCAACTCCGTCGGCGAGGGCCAGCGGGAAGCCTCCGTCGCGCTCGGAATGTCCTGGTCGCAGACGATGCGCCGGACGGTGCTGCCGCAGGCGATGCGGGTGATCATTCCGCCGACCGGCAACGAGCTCATCAGTATGTTGAAAACGACCTCCCTGGTTGCCGCCATTCCGCTGAGCACTGATCTGTACGGCCGCGCCCGCGATATCTACGGAGTGAACTTCCTGCCGATACCGCTGCTGCTGGTCACCGCGACCTGGTATCTCGCGATCACCAGCGTGCTGATGATCGGCCAGTACTACCTGGAGAAATACTATTCGCGGGGTATATCCCGGCAGCTGACCGCGAAGCAGTTGCAGGAATTGGCCGACGCGCGGGGCGAGGTGCGGGCGAAATGAGCGATACGGCGGTTCCGATGATCCGGGCGGACCGGGTCTGCAAGAGCTTCGGTGCGCTGAAAGTGCTGGAGGGGATCTCGCTGGAGGTCCCGCGGGGCCAGGTGCTCTGCCTGATCGGCCCCTCCGGATCGGGGAAGTCGACGTTCCTGCGGTGTATCAATCATCTGGAACAGGTGGATGCCGGGCGGCTGTACGTCGACGGTGAACTGGTCGGCTATCGGGAGCGTAAAGGCCGCCTCTACGAATTGCATCCACGGGAAGCGGCCCGCCAGCGCCGCGATATCGGCATGGTCTTCCAGCATTTCAACCTGTTTCCGCACCGCACCGTTCTCGGAAATGTGGCGGAGGCGCCGACGCAGGTCAAGAAACAGTCGAAGGATCAGGCCCGGCAGCGGGCCCGGGAACTGCTCGAACGGGTGGGTCTGGCGGAGAAGGCGAACGCGTACCCGGCGCAACTGTCCGGCGGACAGCAGCAGCGGGTCGCGATCGCCCGGGCGCTGGCCATGGACCCGAAACTGATGCTGTTCGACGAACCCACCTCCGCCCTGGATCCCGAACTCGTGGGAGAGGTGCTCGCGGTGATGCGGGAATTGGCGGAATCGGGCATGACCATGGTCGTGGTCACCCACGAGATGGGGTTCGCCCGGGAGGTGGCCGACACCTTGGTGTTCATGGATCAGGGGGTGGTGGTGGAGTCGGGGCCGCCCGCGGAACTGCTGACCGCCCCCCGCCACGACCGCACCAAGGCATTCCTGTCCCGGTTGCTGTGAAACCGGCCCGCGCCGGTCAGCGGAAATGGATCCGTGCGGTGACCTGCTCGGTGAACTCACTGGTGGAGGCCAGTCCGCCGAGATCGGCCGTGGCGATGCCGGCGGCGAAGGTGGCCGCGACGGCGCGGTCGATCCGGTCGGCGGCGCGGGTCAGTGCCGGCCGGGAGTGCCGGGTGGCCAGCCAGCGCAGCAGCATGGCGGCCGACAGTTGCAGCGCCACCGGATCGGCCCGGTTCCGCCCGGCCAGATCGGGTGCCGCGCCGTGGACCGCCTGGGCCATCGCCCGGGTTTCGGAGCAGTTCAGGGAGGCGGCGATACCCAGCGACCCACCGAGCTGCGCGGCGAGGTCGGAGAGGATATCGCCGAACAGGTTCTCGGTGACGAGGACGTCGTAGTCCGCCGGGGAGCGGACCAGGTGGGCGGCGGCCGCGTCGACATGCTCGTCGTCGACCCGTACCCCGGGATACTCCGGCGCGACGGCGTAACAGGTATCGCGGAACAGGCCCATGGTCAACGGCAGCACATTGGCCTTGTGCACGATGGTCACCCGGCCGCGGCGGGCGGCGGCCAGCCGGAACGCCTCGTGCGCGATCCGCTCGGAGGCCGCCCGGGTCACCATGCCGACCGAGAGCGCGATCTCGGGGGTGGGGCAGAACTCGCCGGACCCGACGGCCATGTTCCGGTCGGCGTAGAACCCCTCGCTGTTCTCCCGGACGACCACCAGATCGATATCGGGTGCCGCCGCGGCGACACCCGGAAAGGCTTTCACGGGCCGGATATTGGCATGCAGTCCGAAATGCCGGCGGATGGCGCCACCGGGGGCGATGCGATGCTCCGGGGGATAGGAGGCGTTGTCGTGGGGTCCGAGGATCCAGCCGTCGGTCCCGCCCAGACCCGTGAGCGTGGATTCCGGTAGCGCCGTGCCGAATTCGTCGATGGCGCGGCGGCCCATCGGCAGCGCCACCCACGAGACCGGCGTGAGGCCTTCCACCGCGACGGCCTCGTCCACCACGCGCCGGGCCGAGGCCACCACCTCCGGTCCGATGCCGTCGCCGTCGACGATTCCGAGTCGCAGCGACTCGCCGGGTTCCGTGCGATCCATCCGGTCATGGTCGCAGGACCGGATGGATGGTCTCGGAGGCGGGCCCGGGCGTCCGGAGCCCGGCGTCGCCCATTCGAGCGACTTGTCCGGATTCGGAGCGCGATGCTATCTTAGTGATATCACTTTGATAGAGGGAGGATGTCATGACATTCCGGAACGCCGTTCGGGTCAACGGGTTCGTCGTGCTGCTGATCTGGCTGATCCTGACCATCGCCTTGGCGGCTGTGGCCATCGCGGGATTCGTCGCCGCCGCGCAGAACCAGAACACCGCCGGCCTGATCGGCGCGGTCGTCGCCTGCGTCCTGGCGGGACTGCTGCTGCTCGGGATCACCGGACTGACGGTGGTGAATCCGAACGAGGCGAAGGTGGTCCAGTTCTTCGGCCGCTACATCGGGTCGGTGAGCGATCCGGGATTCTTCTCGGTACTACCGCTGACCGATCGGCGCAGCATCTCGCTGCGGGTCCGCAACTTCGAAACCCAGAAACTGAAGGTCAACGACGCGGACGGTAACCCGGTGGAGATCGCGGCGGTGGTGGTCTACAAGGTCATGGACAGTTTCAAGGCCGCCTTCGCCGTCGACGACTACGAGGAATACGTGGAAACCCAGTCCGAGGCGGCGGTGCGTCACCTGGCGACCACCCACCCCTACGACGCCCACGAAGCCGACCGCACCAGCCTGCGCGACGGTGCCGAGGTCGCCGAGGAACTCACCGTGGAACTGCGGGAGCGCACAGCCACCGCCGGTATCGAAGTCATCGAGGCGCGGATCACCCACCTCGCCTACGCGCCGGAAATCGCCCAGGCGATGCTGGTCCGCCAGCAGGCGAACCAGGTCGTCGCCGCGCGGACCCGGATCGTGGAGGGTGCGGTCGGGATGGTCGGGCTGGCGCTGGAGCGGCTCACCGCCGAGGGCATGGTCGAACTGGACGAGGAACGCAAAGCGGCCATGGTGTCGAACCTGCTGGTGGTGCTGTGCGGTGACCGGCCGGTGAACCCCGTGGTCAATGCGGGATCGCTGTACAACTGATGGTCGAACGCAAGAAGGTCCTGCTCCGGCTCGACCCGGCGGTGTACGACGCGGTCGCGAAATGGGCGGCCGACGATCTGCGCAGTGTCAACGCGCAGATCGAGTTCGCCCTCCGGCGGGCGCTGGAGCAGGCGGGGCGGAAGGCCCGGCCGACCCGGAGTGACGACGATTAGACGGAGTGGTGGGCCGGTCTGTCGCTGGACGGGCCGGTCCGCCGGGGCGCGTGGGTGGGGATCTAGGTGGCGGGTGATTTCGGTTTGTGGGTGACGAAGATTGCGGTGCCAGGGAAGATCTGGCCGCGCAGAGGGCTCCACTGGCCCCATTCGCGGTCGAGCCATTCCGGCCAGTCGGGTTCGATGAGATCGTCGAGGACCAGGCCCGCCGCCGCTATTTCCCGGACGCGGTCGCCGAGGGTGCGGTGGTGTTCGACGTAGGTGCACCGGCCCTCGTCGTCGAACTCGGTGTAGGGGGTGCGGTCGAAATAAGGGATGACGGCCTCGAGGCCGGCGGGGCCCGGGTCGTCGCGGAATATCCAGCGGATCGGGTGGTTGACCGCGAAAACCCAGGATCCGCCCGGCCTCAGCACCCGGGCCACCTCGCGCATCACCCGCGCCGAATCGGCGACGAAGGGCACCGCGCCGAAGGCCGAACATGCCAGGTCGAAGGATTCGGCGGCGAAAGGCAGCGCCTCGGCGCCCGCCTGGACCAGCGGAATCCGGGGCCCGCCGCGGTCCATCGCGGCAAGCCCCCGCGACAGCATTTCGCGCGAGATATCCAGTCCCACCGGAGACGCACCCTGCCCGGCCAGCCACCGCGCGCACGGCGCCGATCCGCAGCCGACCTCCAGAACGCGTTTTCCGGCGAGCTCACCCAGCAGGCGCATATCGCCTTCGTGCAGGCCTTCCGGGCACCAGACGAATTCTCCGGCGGGGCTGTCGGTACCCAGGAAGTCCCCGTGGGTATCGTGGTACTGGCCGGCGTCGGCATCCCACCAGCGCCGGCTTGCGCGTTCGCTCTCGGTCGAACCGATCCGGGAACGTGCGGCGCCCGTGGTTCCCAGTACAGCGGTGGCCTGAGCGTGGCGATCTTGAACGAGGTCGTCGGACACGATGCGAAGCCTATATATCCGCCCCGGGGGGTCGTTTGCCCGGCTGGACGGGGGTCGCGTACGCTGAACGCGCAAGTGATCACACCCGGAGCCGCTGGGTGTATCGCAGCGTACCGAAAGTCTCAATGTCCGCAACCGATCACAATCCGTCCGGAGCAAACCGCCACATGCCCACCACCGTCACCTCGCCGCAGGTAGCCGTCAACGACATCGGCTCCGCCGAGGACTTCCTCGCCGCCATCGACGCCACGATCAAGTACTTCAACGACGGCGATATCGTCGAAGGAACCATCGTCAAAGTCGACCGCGACGAGGTCCTGCTCGACATCGGTTACAAAACCGAAGGCGTCATCCCGTCTCGCGAGCTCTCCATCAAACACGATGTCGACCCGAACGAGGTCGTTTCCGTGGGCGATGAGGTGGAGGCTCTTGTCCTCACGAAAGAGGACAAAGAGGGTCGCCTGATCCTGTCCAAGAAGCGGGCTCAGTACGAGCGCGCCTGGGGCACGATCGAGGAGCTCAAGGAGAAGGACGAGGCCGTCCGCGGCACTGTGATCGAGGTCGTCAAGGGTGGTCTGATCCTCGACATCGGTCTGCGCGGCTTCCTGCCCGCCTCGCTGGTCGAGATGCGCCGGGTCCGCGATCTGCAGCCGTACGTCGGCAAGGAGATCGAGGCCAAGATCATCGAACTCGACAAGAACCGCAACAACGTGGTCCTGTCGCGCCGTGCCTGGCTGGAACAGACCCAGTCCGAGGTGCGCAGCGAGTTCCTGCACCAGCTGCAGAAGGGCCAGGTCCGCAAGGGTGTGGTCTCCTCCATCGTCAACTTCGGCGCCTTCGTCGATCTCGGCGGTGTCGACGGTCTGGTGCACGTCTCCGAACTGTCCTGGAAGCACATCGATCACCCGTCCGAGGTGGTCGAGGTGGGCACCGAGGTCACCGTCGAGGTTCTCGACGTCGACCTGGACCGCGAGCGGGTCTCGCTGTCGCTGAAGGCCACCCAGGAAGATCCCTGGCGGCAGTTCGCCCGCACCCACGCCATCGGCCAGATCGTGCCGGGCAAGGTCACCAAGCTCGTTCCGTTCGGCGCGTTCGTCCGCGTCGAGGAGGGCATCGAGGGCCTGGTGCACATCTCCGAGCTGGCCGAGCGCCACGTCGAGGTCCCGGACCAGGTCGTGGTCGTCGGCGACGATGCGATGGTCAAGGTCATCGACATCGACCTGGAGCGTCGCCGGATCTCGCTGAGCCTCAAGCAGGCCAACGAGGACTACAGCGCCGAGTTCGATCCGTCGAAGTACGGCATGGCCGACAGCTACGACGAGCAGGGCAACTACATCTTCCCCGAGGGCTTCGATCCCGAGACCAACGAATGGCTCGAGGGTTTCGACAAGCAGCGGGAAGAGTGGGAAGGCCGCTACGCCGAGGCGGAGCGCCGGCACAAGATGCACACCGCCCAGATGGAGAAGATGGCGGCCGACGCCGCGGCCGAGGCCGTCAACGGCGGCGGGTCGTCGAACTACTCCTCCGAGAGCGGCGCGCAGACCAGCGGTGGCGGGCAGCCCGAGTCCGCCGGCGGCTCGCTGGCCAGCGACGCGCAGCTCGCGGCCCTGCGGGAGAAGCTTTCCGGTAACGCCTGAGGCGAATATCGGTAGCGGATAGCCGAACAGAAAAGACCCCGGTCCACGAGGACCGGGGTCTTTTCTGTGTCAGTACCCGACGGTGATGCGCCGCTGGATGAACCGCGGGACCTCGGCCTCGTCGATCAGCGCCACCGCGACGTCTTCGGCGGAGATATCGCGCCCGCCGGTATCGAGCAGCTGGTCGCCTCCGATCCGGAACCGGCCGGTGCGCTCACCGGGTTCGATCCGGCCCGACGACGGGCTCAGATACGTCCACAGGCGATTCGATACGCGGTAGACGTTCAATGCGTCCCGCAGTGCGGATACGACGCGGTAGTACTCAGCGGGCACCCCGAGATCGCGCGGCAGGTTCTCGGCGAACCCCGGTTCGTCCACCAGCTGCCGCCCGGGTGCCACTTCCAGGCTGCCGGCCCCGCCCACGGTGAGTACCCGGGTGGCCGGATACCGGGTCAGTGCCTGCACCATCGCGTGGGCGCCCACGACGAAATCGTCGGCCCGTGCGATCGTTTCCTCGATCCCGTGCCCGGCGTTGACGGCGCTGATCACCACATCCAGGCCGCCGATCGCCGCGGCGATGCTCTCCTCGTCACGCCAATCGGACACCTGCCAGTCCACGCTGCCCGGGTCTCGCGGGAACCGCGACCGGTCGGTGGTGAACGCCCGCACCGGGTGACCGCGGCGCACGGCCTCCGCGACCACGCGGGAACCGATGACGCCCGTGGCGCCGAAAACTCCGATATACATGCCCACTCCAGATGGCTATGCCGTGCATTCACTACACGGCGTTCAGAAACTACACGATGAAGAGTAATCGCACTCTGTAGAGTGTCAACTGTGGCCGAGGTAGCGATGAGTCGCCGGGAGCGTCTGCGGGTGGAGACCACCCGCGAGATCAAAGTGATCGCGTTGCGGCTGCTCGCACAGGGTGGGCCCGACGCGATCGCGTTGCGGGCGATCGCCCGGGAAATGGGGATGACCGCGGGCGCGGTCTACGGTTACTTCGCGACGCGCGACGATCTGATCTCCACGCTGATCAGCGATGTCTACACGGCCCTGGTCGATCGCGTCGAAGCTGCGCGGGACGCGATCCCGGCGGACGATCCCGGTGCTCGGATCGTGGCCTGGGGTGAAGCGGTACGCGAATGGGCGGTGCAGTACCCCGCGGAATTCCGCCTCGTCTACGGTGATCCGGTTCCCGGCTATCGGCCGCCTCCCGGTGGTCCCGCCGCCGAAGCGGAACTGCGGGCCTGCACCGGATTGGTCGGTCTGGCGGCGGCGGCGTGGTCGCGGCGGCCGGCCCGAGCCGAGGACTCCACCTTCGAATGGTCCGATTTCGCGGACGCTCTCGCCACCCATGTCCGGTCGGATTTTCCCGGTCTGCCACCTGCCGGGCTCGCGCTCGCGCTGCGGATGTGGGGTCGGATGCACGGTCTGATCGCGCTCGAGGTGTACGGCCATCTGGGGCCGCAATCGACGGATCCGGCGAAACTCTTCCGGGCGGAGATGCTCGATCTCATTCGTGAATTGGGGCTGTAGGCGCCGGGCTTCGGCCCGGCGAACAGTGTGCGAAGTGGAGGTCTCGGTGGTCGGATCCACAGCGTGGAGGTGCGATTCGCGCGACGGGCGTGAAGACAACGGCGGCCCGGTCCGCAGACCGGGCCGCCGTTTCCGTCGCGTACTAACCTGCCGGGACCGGGACCCAGCGCGGCCAGGCAATCGACGGGCGCGGTCGATGAGCGGCAAGACTGTGCCGGGCGGCGAGGGTGTAGCTGCCGAACCAAGAGCGGCGATTCTCCGCCAGCCATGCCGCGACGGCCGGGATGGCGAGACAGTGCACACGACCCGCCGACCCCAGCCGGTGCCGGCCTGTGCGGTAGTGCCTGATGCGCATGCTCGTTCCTTTGCTATCCGTGACAGAAGCTGTGAATCGGGGCCTGCACTCAGGCCGAACCCTAGTCCAGGGCGTGGCGTAATCAGGACATTTGTGCTGTACGGCCCCGACAAGGCGTGTCGAGCGGGTATACGCGGTCAGCCTCACCGCCGGTAGCGGGCGCGCGGATGCGAGACTGAGCGGATGTTACGAATCGGCCTCACCGGCGGTATGGGCGCGGGCAAATCGACGGTCGCGCGGGCTCTCACCGCGCGGGGTGCGGTACTCATCGACTCCGATGTCATCGCCCGGGAAGTGGTCGCCGTGGGAACCCCCGGACTCGCGGCGCTGGTCGAGGCATTCGGCGCGGATATCCTGGCGCCCGACGGCAGCCTGGACCGGCCGGCCCTGGCGGCCAGGGCTTTTCGCGACGACGAATCCCGTGCGACGCTGAACTCGATCACCCATCCGCTGGTCGGGCGGCGCACCGCCGAACTACTGGCGGCCGCGGCGCCGGATGCCATTGTGGTGCAGGATGTTCCGCTACTGGTCGAGAACCGGATGGCGCCCTTCGTGAACCTGGTGCTCGTGGTCGACGTCGCCGCCGAGACCCGGATCCGGCGGCTCGTCGAGTTCCGCGGCGTACCCGAAGACGATGCGCGCGCACGGATCGCGGCGCAGGCCACCGACGAGCAGCGGTACGCGGCGGCGGATGTGCTGCTGGACAACAACGGCCCGGCCGGTGTGGTCGAAGCGACCGTTGACCGGCTGTGGGATCAGCGGTTGGTGCCCTTCGAGGCGAATCTGCGCGCCGGTGTCGCCGTGCTTCCGGAGCCGCGGGTGGTGGACTCCGATCCGGAATGGGCGGCGCAGGCCCAGCGGTTGATCGCCCGGTTGCAGGTGGCGTGCGGGGCCGCGGCGCAGCGGATCGATCATATCGGGGCCACCGCGGTGCCAGGTATGCCGGCGCGGGATCTGCTCGATTTCCAGGTCACGGTGGCCGATCCGGCCGTTGCCGACGGGATTCGGGACGCGCTGGCGGCGGCGGGTTTCCCGGCGGTGACGGGGGCCGCGGCCACCGAGACCGTCCCCGGCGGCGGCGCCGAACGGGCCGGAGCCGAGGGCGCCGCGACGCGGGTGCACGGCAGTGCCGACCCGGGGCGGCCTGCGACCGTGCACCTTCGGGTCGCGGGTACTCCGGCACAACGGTTCGCGCTGGAGTTCCGCGATCGGTTGCGCACGGACCCGCAGGCCCGGGCCGAATATGCCGAGGTGCAGCGGGAGGCCGCGGGGAAGGCGGCCGGGCTCACCGGGGACGAGGCGGAGGAGGTCTATCGGTCGGTGGTGGAGAGTCGGATGGATTCGGCGCCTCGCTGAGGTAGCCGCCGGCCGCTGTACCCGGCCGGTGTCGAACGTCTCGCGTGCTGCGCTCGCATCTGGACCGCCGCCTCGGTGACACGCCGGCGCATCGACTGCCCCGGGGTACTCATATCCAGGTCAACGGCATATCGAGTGATGCCGTCCACGCCTGGAAATCGTATCCGTGGGCGGCGATGCCGTCGATTGCGCGGGTGGCCGTGGCCACCGCTTTCTCGGCGGCGGCGGCGTCGATCAGACCGGCCGTATGTGCCGCCAGGAGTTCGTCGACATCCAGCAGCACGGTTTCCCGTCCGGTCCGTACAACCAGGTCGAGGTAATGATCGACCGAACGCCATTTCTTCGGCCCGACCTCGCCGAATTCACCGATATCGAGGTAATAGTCCTGGTCGCGCATATGGGCGGGATGGAAATGGAAGACCGTCGCCCGTAGATCCAGGGTGGGCAGCAGCCAGGATTCCATGTAGTGGAATTGTGGGTGATCGGCGGTGCGGGCCATGTAGAGCCCCCACGGTTCGAGGTGGTAGCGCTGCACGGCGCGGACGAACCCTTTCGGATCGGTATTGGTCAGTTCCGCGATATCGAAGAACTCCACCTTGGGCCGGTGGACGTCCACGCTGGTTGCCTCTGTCACAGGTGCTGAAGCTACCGCAGCTCAGAGCCCGGCGCGGCCCCGCGTAGGGCCGTCCGGAGTGCCGAGGCCCACGATTGGAGGTCGGAGTTCTGTCGGTGGCGGCGCTTAGTCTGGGGGTATGGCATTCGCAACCGAACTCCGTGCGGCCGGCGTCACCGGGACCGAGGCGGACGGGGAGACCCCGCTCGCCAAATCGGAGTTCCGCCCGGTCGGTGATATCGAACGCACCGGTGGGCGGTTCGAGGTGGTCAGCCCGTATCAGCCGGCCGGTGACCAGCCCGCCGCGATCGAGGAACTGGAGCGCCGGATCAACGCGGGCGAACCGGATGTGGTGCTGCTCGGCGCCACCGGGACCGGTAAATCGGCGACCACGGCCTGGCTCATCGAACGCTTGCAGCGGCCGACCCTGGTGATGGCCCCGAACAAGACGCTGGCCGCGCAGCTGGCCAACGAACTGCGCGAGATGCTGCCACACAACGCGGTGGAGTATTTCGTCTCCTACTACGACTACTACCAGCCCGAAGCCTATATCGCGCAGACCGATACCTATATCGAGAAGGACAGCTCGATCAACGACGATGTGGAGCGGCTGCGCCATTCGGCCACCTCCGCCCTGCTGTCGCGCCGGGATGTGGTCGTCGTCGCGTCGGTGTCCTGTATCTACGGTCTGGGTACGCCACAGTCCTACCTGGATCGCTCCGTGCTGCTCGAGGTGGGGGCGGAGGTCGACCGCGACGCGTTTCTGCGCATGCTGGTGGACGTCCAGTACACGCGCAACGATATGGCGTTCACCCGGGGCTCGTTCCGGGTCCGCGGAGATACCGTCGAGATCATCCCCTCCTATGAGGAGCTGGCGGTACGGATCGAATTCTTCGGGGACGAGATCGAGGAACTCTATTATCTGCACCCGCTCACCGGGGATGTCGTGCGCAAGGTCGATACCGTGCGTATCTTTCCCGCGACGCACTATGTGGCGGGGCCCGAGCGGATGGAGCGGGCGGTCGTCGATATCGAGGCCGAGCTCGAGGAACGTCTCGCCGACCTCGAAGGTAAGGGCAAACTGCTCGAGGCCCAGCGGTTGCGGATGCGCACCCAGTACGACCTCGAGATGATCCGGCAGGTCGGTTTCTGCTCCGGTATCGAGAACTATTCGCGGCATATCGACGGCCGGCCCGCCGGGTCGGCCCCCGCCACGCTGCTGGATTATTTCCCGGACGATTTTCTGCTGGTGATCGACGAGTCCCATGTGACGGTGCCGCAGATCGGCGGTATGTACGAAGGGGATATGTCGCGGAAGCGCAACCTCGTCGAGTACGGCTTCCGGCTGCCGTCGGCGGTGGACAACCGGCCGCTCACCTGGGAGGAGTTCGCCGAGCGGATCGGGCAGGCGGTGTACCTGTCGGCCACCCCGGGCGACTTCGAACTCGGCCGCGCCGGTGGTGAAGTGGTGGAGCAGGTCATCCGCCCGACCGGTCTGGTGGATCCGCAGGTGGTGGTCAAACCCACCAAGGGGCAGATCGACGATCTGGTACACGAGGTCCGCTTGCGGGTGGAGCGCGACGAACGCGTACTGGTCACCACCCTCACCAAGAAGATGGCCGAGGATCTGACCGATTATCTGCTCGGGCTGGGGTTGCGGGTGCGGTATCTGCATTCGGAGATCGATACGCTGCGCCGGGTCGAACTGCTCCGGCAGTTGCGCCTCGGTGAATACGATGTGCTGGTCGGTATCAACCTGCTGCGTGAGGGGCTCGACCTCCCCGAGGTTTCGCTGGTCGCGATTCTGGATGCCGATAAGGAAGGTTTCCTGCGCAGCGCCAAGAGCCTGATCCAGACCATCGGCCGGGCCGCCCGCAATGTCTCGGGTGAGGTGCACATGTACGCGGACAAGATCACCGACTCGATGCGCCAGGCGATCGACGAAACCGAGCGCCGCCGGGCCAAACAGCTGGCCTACAACGAGGAGAAGGGGATCGATCCGCAGCCGCTGCGCAAGAAGATCGCCGATATCCTCGATCAGGTCTACTCCGAGGCCGACGACGAGGTCGCCGTCGGCGGGTCCGGCCGCAACGCCAGTCGCGGCCGCCGCGCCCAGGGCGAACCGGGCCGGGCGGTGAGCGCGGGCATCGTCGAGGGTCGCGATATCAAGTCCATGCCGCGCGCCGAACTGGCCGATCTGGTCGCCGAGCTCACCGATCAGATGATGAACGCGGCCCGCGAGCTGCAGTTCGAACTCGCGGGCCGGCTCCGCGACGAGATCGCCGACCTGAAGAAGGAACTGCGCGGTATGGACGCGGCCGGTCTGCAATGAGCCGCCGCGCCCCGCGCCGGTTCCCGGGATCAGCCCTGGGTGGCCAGCCATTCGTTCACCCGGCGTTCGGCCTCCTCCCGGGAGACCTCCTCGACCCGGGTCATGACCACCCAGCGATGCCCGAACGGGTCGAGCAGGGCACCGTACCGGTCGCCGGTGACGAAGGTGGCCGCGTCCTCGGCGACCTTCGCACCGTGGGCGCGGGCGCGGGTGAGCACCCCGTCCACATCCGGGCAGTAGTGGACCAGCGAGGTGTGCACCCAGTCGCCGCTGGGCGCGAGCACGTTCTGCTCCGGGACCGGCAGCCCCAGCTGGATCGTGGAATCGCCGATCTTCAGTTCGGCGTGGACGGGCTGCCCGTCGGGCATATCGTTGCGGGAGAGCACCTCGGCGCCGAACACCGCGGTGTAGAAGTCGATCGCGGCGTTGCCGTCGGGGACCGCGATGAAAACGGTGATCGAGTGGTAGCCCTCGGGGATCGGATTCACTGTTTCGCTCATGGGTACGACTCTGCTCCGCCGGGCTTCCCGGATCTTGTAAGAAAGCGACACCGCCCGTGACCGATCGAGGGGCGGTGCCACCGGCCGGTGACCGCAAAGCGATTCTGCATCCCTACGAACAGGAGCGGTATCGCACGCTGAATCGGCTCCCGGCGGGAGCGGGGGTGGCGGGCTATGTGGAGTGGTACTGGTCGGTGCGCTGGGATATGCGAGGCCGCGCGCCCTATACCGCCGAGGTGCTGCCGTTTCCCAGCGTGCATCTGACCTTCGAGCGGGAAGACGGCGGATCCGGCGGATTCGGCGGATTCGTCAATGGGGTGTGTACCAGGAAATTCGCCAGGGAACTGGCCGGACAGGGGGAAACGTTCGGCGTCCGGTTCCGGCCCGGCGGGTTCGGGGCTTTCACAGGTATGGATGTGGGGGTGTTCCGCGATCGCGCCGTCCCGCTGACGCAGGTACTGCCCGATACCGGCGGCCTGGTCGACCGGGTGCTCGCCGAACCCACCGATCCCGGCCGCCGTCGCGTGGTCGAGGAGTATCTCGCCGATCGCGTCCGGACGACCCCCGACCCGCACTACCGCCTGGTCCGCGAGATCGTCGCCGCCATGGCCGGCGATCCCGAACTGACCCGGGTGGATCAGGTCACCGATCGATTCGGCGTACCGGTACGCACCCTCCAGCGCCTGTTCCGGCGTTATATCGGCGCCGGCCCGAAATGGGTGTTACGCCGGTATCGGCTCCAGGACGGCGCCGATCTGCTGGCCCGGGGCCGGATCCGAGACCTCGCCGTGCTCGCCGCCGAACTCGGTTATTTCGACCAGGCGCATTTCACCCGGGAGTTCACCGCGGAAGTCGGAATGGCGCCGCTGGAATATGCCAAGAATTCGTTACGCTCGCGCGACGAGGTGACCTCGAAGGTGTTGCCGACGTCATAATGGGAAGTGACCTCGCAGGTAGGCGGTACCCGTACGCGACAGTCGGCATGAGCGAATCAGGCCCGGAGGCGGTAGCGAAGCCTGCCGCCGCAGGGCCCTCGCTCATGCCTCAATGAATATTGAGGAGCTCGGCATGGATGTCGTAGTGTTGATCGGCCGCGTGTTGTTCGTCATTCTCTTTCTGAGTTCGGCGCTCGGACATTTCACCCAGACCAAGGCCATGGCCGGCTACGCGCAGAGCAAGGGTGTGCCGATGCCCGAGTTGGCAGTGCAGGCATCCGGGGCGCTCATGCTGCTCGGCGGTCTCAGCATCCTGCTGGGAATCTGGGCCGATCTGGGATGCCTGCTGCTGTTCGTGATGATCGTGCCGACCATGATCATGATGCACAGTTTCTGGAAGGAAACGGACGCCGAGGCGACCCAGGCGGAAACGATTCAGTTCAACAAGGACCTGGCGCTCGCGGGTGCCCTGGTGATGCTGTTCGCCTTTTTCGCGCATACCGAGGAATTGGGTCTGACGATTACCGGTCCGCTGTTCTCGCTGTAGGCGGAGCGGAATAGTCGGCCCGGAACTGCCGGGCGTGACGTCGTGTGAGCAAAATCCCAGGGCGGCAATACTGTTCGCATTTCCTGTGACAGATCACAGGTTTGTTCATGCGGCACCGGGAATCGGCAGGTAGGCGCGGCGTGAGTGGTTCGGCGGCACCGATTGTGAAACACCTCCGGTCACCGCCGGTACGTGTGATGTGCAACGAATCCGGCCGATACGGCCGTGGTTGCGGATAAGGTCTACGCAGTCGCTGCGCCGTTGCCCGATTTCGCGAGCATCGAGCACAGCCGCAGCCGCGTTTATACCCCGCACAGTTGGAGGAGAGATGACCGCCTACCGGACCATTGTCGTCGGTACCGACGGCTCGGACTCGTCGTATGTCGCCGTGGAGAAGGCCGCCGCTCTGGCCGGAGCCTCGGGATCGACGCTGATCGTGGCCTGCGCCTACTACCCGACCGACGACCGTGATGTCGCCGCCGCGAGCGATATGCTCAAGGACGAGGCGTACCAGGTCCGCGGCTCGGCGCCCACCAACGAGATCTTGCGCGTGGCGCGGGATCGGGCGACGGCGGCGGGCGCCAAGGAGATCGTCGAGAAGCCGATCGTGGGCGAACCGGTCGAATCCCTGCTGGATCTGGTGCGCGAAACCCAGGCCGATCTGCTCGTGGTCGGCAACCGGGGCCTCAACACCCTGGCAGGCCGCCTGCTGGGTTCGGTGCCCTCGGATGTGGCGCGTAAATCGAAATCCGATGTGCTGATCGTGCACACCGTGCGCTGAGACGCGATCGGTGAACGACCGCTCTGTCCGGGGCCATGATCCCGGGCAGAGCGGTCGTCTTCGTGCAGTGGCCGTCTCAGGTTGTGGTGAGGCGATGCAGCTCCGGCGGGAGATCGCCGCTGTGCACCACGGTGAGCCGCTGGGTGGCGCGGGTGAGCGCGACGTACAGGTCGTTGCGGCCGTGGGGTGATTCGGCGATCACCGAGCTCGGTTCCACCAGATACACCGCGTCGAATTCCAGGCCCTTGGCCTCGGTCACCGTGAGCACCCGGACGGATTCGGTGGCCAGACCGGATAATTCGGCCACCAGGCCGGCCGGTCCGAGTACCGCCGCCGTACCCGGGCCGTACTCCTCGGCGAGCAGATCCGCCAGCACCTTTCCGATATCGGCCGCAGGCGCCCGGTGCGCACGCGGCGGCCGGCCGGTTTCCCGGACCGACCTGGGCGTGCGCGCGTCGGGGTCGATCACCGCCAGCACATCGGCGGCGACCGCCATGATCTCCGCGGGGGTGCGGTAGTTCACGCTCAGCTCGGTGCGCTTCCAGCGTTTGGCAACATACGGTTCCAGCATCTGCGACCAGGAGCGGGCCCCCGCCGGATCGCCGGTCTGCGCGATATCGCCCACCACGGTGATCCAGCGGTTGGGAATCCGGCGCATCACCATGCGCCAGGCCATTTCGGAGAGTTCCTGCGCCTCGTCCACGATCACATGCCCATAGGTCCAGGTGCGGTCGCCCGCCGCGCGTTCCGCGGTGGTCTGCCGGTTGCGCACCTGCTGGCGTTCGGCGAGCTGGCCTGCGTCGATCAGGTCGTAGGCCATGAGGATCTCGGGATCGAGATCGTCCTCGAGATCCTGCGGGGCCGAACCGGTCAGGATATCGAGGGCGTCCTGCGCTTCGGCCAGCTGAGCGCGCCAGCGCCGGCGGGCGCGTTCGCGTTCCTCCGCGTCATCGGTGCCCAGCAGTTCGGCCAATTCGTCGAGCAGCGGGGCATCGGCGGCACTGAACTCGCCGGTGCCCGGCCGCACCAATTCGGCCCGGTCCTGCGGATCGAGGATCTTGCCGGCCGCGCTGTCGAGGCGCTCCGGTTCGGCGAACAGGTCACCGAGTACCTGCTGCGGGGTCAGCAGCGGCCACAGTTCGCCGAGGACGCGCTGGATCTTGGGGTCGGCCCGTAGTTCGTCGCTGATCTCGCCGAGGTCGGCGGCACTGAGCAGACTACGGCCGCCACCCGCGGGGTCGGCGCCCATGGTGTGTGCGAGCTGGTCGGTGAGCGCTTCGATCACCATCGACGCGAAAACCGGGCGGGCCAGATTATGCGGTCGCCGTGAGCTGCGCGCCCGGCCGCGTGCCCGGGTGACGATCTTGCGGTCCAAGGTCAGCGGATAGCCGTCGAAGGTCAGCTCGATCGGCTCCCGCGGGACCTGCTGCCGGTCGCGGACGGCGTTCTTCAGCACGTCCAGTACGGTCGGCGAGCCCTTGATCTCTCCCGCGCGCAGTGAATCGGCGAGGGTGGCCTTCACGCCCGGATAGAGATCGCCGACGGTGGACAGCAATACTCCGGTCTCGCCGAGCGAGGGCAGCACCTGTCCGATGTAGTCGAGGAAGGTGGCATTGGGGCCGATGATCAGGACACCGCTCTTGGCCAGCTGCTGGCGATAGGTGTAGAGCAGATAGGCGGCGCGGTGCAGCGCGACCGCCGTCTTCCCGGTGCCCGGCCCGCCCTGCACCACCAGCACGCTCTTGTGCTCGGCGCGGATGATCGCGTCCTGCTCGCTCTGGATGGTCTCCACGATGTCGGACATCTGCCCGGTGCGTGCCGCGTTCAATGCGGCCAGCAGCGCGCTCTCGCTGCCGACCCCGCCGTCGGACGCCGTGACCCCCGCGGCCCGGGCCACCTCCAGGTCGAGGTATTCGTCGTTGACCCCGGTGACCCGGCGATTGCGGGAGCGGATGTGCCGGCGTCGCACGACGCCGTCCGGGGCGGCGGTGGTGGCCAGATAGAACGGGCGGGCCAGGGGTGCGCGCCAGTCCAGGAGGAGGGGGTCGTAATCGTTGTCCTCGTCGAGTATGCCGAGGCGGCCGATATAGCGCGGTTCCGGTTCGTCGTGATCCTCGGCGAGATCGATACGGCCGAAACACAGGCCGTGCTCGGCGGCATCGTATTTGGCCAGGTCTTCGGTGTAGAGCTGGGTGAACGATTCACGTTCGGTCCGTGCCTGCGGCGTGCCCCCGGTCTCCAGCAGGACGGTGCGCAGCCGTTTGTCGGCATAGGCCCGCATCTCGTCCAGCCGGTTGTACAGCACCGTCAGATGCGCCTGCTCCTGATCGATGGTTCGTGTCACCGCGGCCGCGTCCCCCTCCACGGGTTCTCGGACGGCGAGGCGTTCCTCGGTGCGATTGTCGGGCAAGTTCTGGCTCCTTCTCACCCACGTCGGGACAGGGCACGGCACAACACGGCACGGTGACGTGCACAGAGTTGTCGATTCTACTGCCGCAACCGGGGCCGTGCCGTCTCCGCAGGCCGGCGGGGAGAGTCAGGAGACGTGGGAGTTGTCCCCGAACAGCCCCGGACCGAGGGGCCCGCCACGTTTACCCGGCCCCTTGGCCTCGTACATGGCCAGATCGGCGTCGTGGAGCACCGCTTCCGGCGAGCGGGGATCGCCGGGTTCGAGGGTGGTCACGCCGATGGAAGCGTGCACCGCGATCCGGTGGCCGCGGGCCACGATGGGCTCCGCCATCGCCGTCCGCAACCGCTGCACCAGCGGTACGAGTTCCTCGTCGCCGGGCCGTCCGGCCAGCAGCACCAGGAACTCGTCGCCGCCGAGCCGCCCCACCATATCCTCGGCGCGCAGCGCGCGCTGCAGTCGCTGGGCCACGATCCGCAGGACTGTATCGCCGATGGCGTGCCCCATGGTGTCGTTGATCGATTTGAATCCGTCCAGGTCGATGAACATGACCGTGGAAATGCTGCGGTACGCGCCGCTGGCGGCCAGCGCCCCCGACAGTTGCGACAGGATCAGCGATCGGTTGGCCAGTCCGGTGAGCGGATCGTGGGTGGCCTGGTACTCGAGCTGGCGGCGCCCGGCCAGGTATTCGCTGATATCGGTGAACGAGCACACCGCGGCCGCGCCCTGATCGTCCGGGTTGAGCTGGCGGCTGGACAGGGCCAGCCAGCGGCGCTGGCCGTCCGGGCGGACCACCGCGAAGACGAAAGAGCTGATGGTCTCGCCGGTGGCGAGGGTGCGGGCGACAGGGTGGCGGGTCGGTGGCAGCGGCCGTCCGTTGGCGTCCAGCAGTTCCAGCGGCAGGCCGGTGATATTCGAGCCGACCAGCGGGGCCTGTTCGTCGATCCCGAGGATCCGGCGCGCGGCCGGGTTGGCGGAGGCGATGGTGCCGTCCTGGTAGATCACCGCGACGCCTTCCTCCAACTGGGAGACCACGGTGGTGAAATGCTGTTCGGCGCGCCGCTGGGCGCGTTCGGCGGAACGCTGCGCGGACAGATCGTGGATGACCACCTGGTAGGCCAGGCGATCGTGCCAGGCGGTGAGCACCGAGACGGTTTCCACCGGAATCTCCCGCCCGTCCAGCGTGAGCAGGGTCATCTCGGTGGGGTCGGTGGCGACGCCGGTCGCGGTGAGGGCCGCGATCCGCTCGAACATGGCCTGGCGTGAATCGGGGTGGACGAACCTCGCGATGTTCTGGCCGAGCACGGTGGCGAGATTCTTCGCGCCCATGATCCGCAGTGCCGCCGGGTTGGCGTAGACCACGATGCCGCGTTCGTGGACGCAGATCCCATCCGGGGAGTGTTCGACCAGGGATCGGTACCGATGCGCCAGCTGCTCGGCGGCGGAGGCCCTGTGATCTCCCATACCAACCCCCATTATCGGCTGACCCGGACATTCAAACACGGCGGTACTCCGGTATCCACACGCTTAGAATCGATTTCGTGGACGTGATTTATCGGTGACCTCGTCCACGACGTGTTCTCGGTGGTTTCCGGTGCGGGGAACGACCGGGGGCCGGGGAGGGAGCCGTCATGGCGGGTACCGGGATCAGTGGTCATTTTATGTCGATTGCCGGAATCGGTGCTGTCACCGGGTACGGCTGGGGACGGGAAACTCTTTGGGACGGGCTGCTCGGCGGGACGTCGGCGGCGCGATTCGAACCCGGCTACGGGATGGACCCCGCGACCGGCGGCTGGGCGGCGCTCGTTCCCGACGGCGAACCGGGACCCGGTGGCACCCGATACGGAAGGGCCATGTTCGCCGCCGCGGCCGAAGCGGTCGCCGATGCCCGGGAGCGCGGCTGGCGGCCCGGACCGCGGGTGGGTCTGGTGCACGCGGCGGTGCTGGGTGATGTCCGGCACTGGCAGACGTTCTCCGGACCCGCGGGCGACGGCTTCGGTGGCCGGGATTTCCTGCGGCTGCTGCCATCGACGCCGGTATCGGTGATCGGTCAGGAGTTCGGTTTCACCGGGCCGGTGGCGGGGATCTCGGCCGCCTGTAGTTCCGGCAACGTCGCCCTGATACAGGCGAAACTCTGGTTCGCCGCCGGACTCGTGGACGATGTGGTGTGCGTGGCCTCCGATCTGTCGGCCACCCCGGAGCTGGTCCGGCAGTTCGCCGCGCTGGGGGCCGCGGTGGTCGAGGTGGAATCGCTGCAGGGGTGCCGGCCCTTCCAAGAGGGCAGTCGCGGATTCAGCGTGGGGGAGGCCGCGGTCGCCCTGGTGCTCACCCGCGGTCCGGCCCGCGCGTACGCCACGGTCCGCGGCGGTGCGATGAACAACGAGGCCTACCACGTGGTGTCGGTGGAACCGGGTCACGACCGGATCGTGGACTGCGCGCGGCAGGCCCTGGCCGACGCCGGTGTCGCCGCCACGGATATCGACTATCTGAACGCGCACGGCACGGGTACCGCCCAGTGCGACCGTGCCGAACGCGACCTGCTGAGCCGGGTCTTCGACGACCGGCCGGCCGTGTACTCGCTGAAACCGCTGGTCGGTCACTGTCAGGCCGCGTCGGGCGCGGTGGAACTGGCGGCCGCGGCCCTCGGCTACGACCGCGGGATCATCCCGGCGCCGCCGATCGTCGCCCCGGCCCATCCGCGCCTGCTCGACGGTGTGACGCCGGCGGGCCCGGGGCTCACGGCCAAGCTGTCGCTCGGGATGGGCGGAAACAACTCGATGGTCGTGCTCGGTCCGGCCGCGTGATGACAGGTGTGGATCGGGGTAGCGGCGGGTGACGGGCGACACGCCCCGGTGATCCGTCGCGGTGACCTACCCTGGAGGGGTGAGCCCGCGCCAGCGGCCGGGCGTCGGCCGTCCGGGCCCGGACCAGCGTGGTTCGTGCGGCGAGCGCATCGGGGGAGACCCGGGTGCGCACACGTCCACCGCCGGTGATCGGCCGTTCGGCGAAACTTGTCGGTGGTCCGTCCTAGCATCAGCGCGGGCCCATCCGTGGCCCGAGCCGCGACAGGACCGATGAGCCCGATCGGGCCGTCCTCCGCGTTGTCACCCACCTCCGTGGGCGGTCGCGGCGGCTCCATCGACGACGAACAAATCGACGACGAACAAATCGACGACGAACGAAACGAGAAGGGACCGACCTGGTGGCGGAACGCCTGACTGTGCGCGGCGCGCGGGAGCACAATCTGAAGGGGGTCGATATCGATCTGCCCCGCGACAGTCTGATCGTCTTCACCGGCCTGTCGGGGTCGGGAAAGTCCAGCCTCGCCTTCGATACGATCTTCGCCGAGGGGCAGCGCCGGTACGTGGAATCGCTGTCGGCCTACGCCCGGCAGTTCCTGGGGCAGATGGACAAACCCGATGTGGATTTCATCGAGGGGCTCTCACCCGCCGTCTCGATCGACCAGAAGTCCACCAACCGCAATCCGCGCTCGACCGTCGGCACCATCACCGAGGTGCACGACTACCTGCGACTGCTCTACGCGCGCGCGGGCGTCCCACATTGCCCGGTGTGCTCGGAACTCATCGCCAAACAGACCCCGCAGCAGATCGTCGACCAGGTGCTGGCCATGGAGACCGGAATCCGGTTCCAGGTGCTGGCCCCGGTGGTGCGCACCCGTAAGGGCGAATTCGTCGACCTCTTCGACCAGTTGCACGCGCAGGGTTACGCCCGCGTCCGGGTCGACGGTGTGGTGTATCCGCTCACCGATCCGCCCAAGCTGAAGAAGCAGGAGAAGCACGACGTCGAGGTGGTGGTGGACCGGCTCGCGGTCAAACCCACCGCCAAACAGCGGCTCACCGATTCCATCGAGACCGCGCTGCGCCTCGCCGACGGCATCGTGGTGCTCGATTTCGTGGACCGTGACGAGCACGCCCACGATCGTGAGCGCCGCTTCTCCGAGAAACTGGCCTGCCCCAACGGCCATCCACTCGATATCGAGGATCTGGAACCGCGTTCGTTCTCCTTCAACTCGCCCTACGGCGCCTGCCCCGACTGCACCGGTCTCGGTATCCGCAAGGAGGTCGATCCGGAACTCGTCGTTCCCGACTCCGAACTGAGCCTCGCCGACGGTGCGATCGCACCCTGGTCGCGTGGGCAGAGCGCCGAATATTTCCTGCGACTGCTCTCCGGGCTCGCCGCGGCGCAGGGGTTCGATCTGGACACGCCGTGGCGTGATCTGCCGCCCCGCGCCCGCAAGGCCGTGCTCGAGGGCAGCTCGGATCAGGTGCATATCGTCTACACCAACCGCTACGGCCGGAAACGCTCGTACTACGCCGATTTCGAGGGGGTCATGCCGTTCCTGCAGCGGCGGCTGGACTCCACCGAATCCGAGCAGATGAAGGAGCATTACGAGGGCTATATGCGGGATGTCCCGTGCCCGGTCTGCAACGGTGCCCGGTTGCGTCCGGAGATCCTGGCGGTCACCCTCACCGCCGGCGCGGAGCGGAAGTCGATCGCCGAGGTCAGCGAGCTGTCGATTCGCGACTGCGCCCAGTTCCTGAACGCGCTCACCCTCGGTGAACGCCAGGCCGCGATCGCCGGGCAGGTCCTCAAGGAGGTGCAGGCCCGGCTGGGCTTCCTGCTCGATGTCGGCTTGGACTACCTGACGCTGTCCCGGGCGGCGGCCACCCTCTCCGGCGGTGAGGCGCAGCGGATCCGGCTGGCCACCCAGATCGGATCGGGTCTGGTGGGCGTGCTGTACGTGCTGGACGAGCCCTCCATCGGCCTGCACCAGCGCGATAACCGCCGCCTTATCGAAACGCTGACCAGGCTGAAGAACCTCGGCAACACCCTGATCGTCGTCGAACACGACGAGGACACCATCCGGGCCTCGGACTGGGTGGTCGATATCGGTCCGCTCGCCGGTGAGCACGGCGGCCGGGTGGTGCACAGCGGCCCGTATTCCGAACTGCTCGCCGATCCGGAATCGCTGACCGGTGCCTACCTCTCCGGCCGGGAGCGGATCGAGATCCCGATGATGCGGCGCCCGGTGAGCAAGAAGCGGCGCGTCACCGTGGTCGGCGCCACCGAGAACAACCTCCGTGGCATCGACGTGGCGTTCCCGCTGGGCGTGCTCACCGCCGTCACCGGTGTTTCCGGGTCCGGGAAATCCACGCTGGTCAACGACATTCTGGCGACCGTGATGGCCAATAAGCTCAACGGCGCGCGCAAGGTTCCGGGGCGCCACACCCGGGTCAACGGTCTCGACCAGCTGGACAAGCTGGTGCGGGTGGACCAGTCGCCGATCGGCCGTACCCCGCGCTCCAACCCGGCGACCTACACCGGCGTTTTCGACAAGATCCGCAGCCTGTTCGCGGCTACCACCGAGGCCAAGGTGCGCGGATACCAGCCCGGTCGTTTCTCGTTCAACGTGAAGGGCGGACGCTGCGAGGCGTGCTCCGGTGACGGCACGCTCAAGATCGAGATGAACTTCCTGCCCGACGTCTACGTACCGTGCGAGGTGTGCCACGGTGCCCGCTACAACCGGGAGACCCTGGAGGTCCACTACAAGGGCAAGACCATCGCCGAGGTCCTCGATATGCCCATCGAGGAGGCCGCGGAGTTCTTCGAACCGGTGACCTCGATCCACCGGTACCTCTCGACGCTGGTCGATGTCGGGCTCGGCTATGTGCGGCTCGGGCAGAGCGCGACCACGCTGTCCGGCGGTGAGGCGCAGCGCGTGAAACTGGCCGCCGAACTGCAGAAGCGGTCCAACGGCCGGACCGTCTACATCCTCGACGAACCCACCACCGGCCTGCACTTCGAGGACATCCGCAAACTGCTCGCGGTGATCAACGGCCTGGTGGACAAGGGCAATTCGGTGATCGTCATCGAGCACAACCTGGACGTGATCAAGACCGCGGACTGGATCGTGGATATGGGCCCCGAGGGCGGCTCCGGCGGCGGCACGATCGTCGGTGAGGGCACGCCGGAAGATATCGCCGACAACCCGGACAGCTACACCGGGCAGTTCCTGAAGGAGGTACTGGCCCAGCCCGCGGTCACCGGTACGGGATCCGGTGGAAAGAGCGCGCGGACAGCCGCCGCACCGGCGAAGAAGACCCCCGCGCGCAAGGCCGCGGCGAAGAAGGCGGCCGCCGCGGCTCCGGCGGAGGCTTCCGGTGTGGCCGTGCAGGCTCCGGACCCGCAGAAGGCGAAACGTCTGGCGCGCAAGGCCGCCTCACTCCGCTGACCGGTGCCGCCGCTACCGTGCGGGCCGCGCGGACAGTGTTCGCGCCGTGTCCGCAACGGTGGCCGGCGGGCCGAACCAGCGGGTCAATGCGGTCGGCAGACCTTCGCCGCCGGGTGCCGGGTCGTCGGTCGCCCAGGCCACATATCCGTCCGGGCGGATCAGCAGGGCGCGCACCGGCGCCGCGTTCGCGGTGGCGTGGACCAAGTCGACGCGGTCGCGCCACCCGGTTGCCGACGCGGCGATATCGCCACCACCGAAGTCGAGCAGTACCGGCCGGGCGGCGTGCAGCAGTTCGGCGATCCGGCCCGGGCCCGTGGCCGTCACCAGCTCGGCATCCGGTACGAGATGGCCGGCCAGCGGATGTGTGTCGCCGATGTCGTAGCGCGTATCGGCTCCGGCCAGCAGACCGGCGATCCGGGCGGTGGTGCGGGGCTGTGCGAGTAGCTCTGCCAGCAGGCTGCGCAGCGCCGTGACTTCGGGGCCGGGGCGTTGTAACGCCGTCTGCGCCAGTGAGCTCATCATGACCCGCGCACCGACGGGGTGGCGTTCCTCGTGATAGGTGTCCAAGAGGTCGGCCGGTGCCCGGCCGTCGAGTTCGGCGGCAAGTTTCCAGCCGAGGTTCATCGAGTCCTGGAGTCCGAGATTGAGGCCGGGCCCACCCATTGCCGAATGCACATGCGCGGCGTCACCCACCAGGAAGATGCGGCCCGCTCGGTAGTGTTCGGCCTGCCGGGTGTTCTGGCCGACGGTGCGGCGCAGGGCGTGCGGTCCCGGCCCGCCGGGTGCGTCGAACGGGAGGTCGGTGCCCAGAACACGACGCACGCTGGCACGCATCTCCGGCAAGGTCATCGGCTGCGCCGTCGGTTCGTCCGGCTCGTGATATTCGGTGGTGACGAGGAGCGGGCGCCCGGCCTCCAGTTCTGCGAACGCGAAAGTGCCGCCCTCGTGACGGCTGTGCCCGAACGGCACCGGTCCCAGACCGGGGACCCGGAGTCCGCCGTCGGTGTCGCGGAGTCCCTCGGGCAGCGAGATATGCGCGATTCGGGTGACCTCGTCGGTGACGGTGGTGCCGGGAAACCCGATCCCGGCCAGTTTGCGGACGGTGCTCCGGCCCCCGTCCGCGCCGATCAGGTATCCGGTGGTGAGGGTGTGGACACCGTCCGGCCCGTCGATGGTGAGTGTCACCGCGTCCGGGCCCGGAACCAGATCGGCGAGGCGGTGGCGCCACCGGACTTCTACGCCGAGGCCGCGTGTCCACCGGTGCAGCAGACGCACCAGGCGGGGTTGCGGGATTCCCCATGCGTGCAGGGGATTATCGGGAACTTCGGTGAAGGACAGCGGCAGGCCGCTGAACATATACGCGGGGAGCGGGCGCGGTGGCTCCGGGGAGCCGGTGAACTCGCGGTACAGGCCGCGCATATCGAGTAGCCGGACCACCTGGCCGATCAGTCCGTTGGCCTTCGGTTCGGTGCTGGGTTCGGCCAGCGATTCCAGCACCACCGGGCGGTGACCGGCGAGGGCGAGTTCAGCGGCGAGCATCAGTCCGTTGGGGCCGGCACCTGCGATCACCACGTCGTGGTGCTCGGTGCGGCGGGTCGTGGCGGAATTTTCGGGCATGACGAGTAGCCCCCTTTCCAGGAGGATCGAAGAAGTGGGTCGGTCAGTGGGCGGACGGCTGCGGGAGCCCGGCGGCCACCTCGGCGAAGCCGCGCAGCAGCAGGGGAAGAAAAGCGATCGGCGGGTCCGCGTCCGCGTAGCACTGGGCCACGCTCTCGAGCACCGCGCCGACAACCCCCGCGGCGAGGCGCGGATACAGGTCTCGGTGCGGATCGGTTCCGGTGCGTTCGGCTATCGCCGCACACCATGCGTCGAAGAGGTCGGGTGGTAGTGCGGTGCGGGTCTGCCGCGCCCCCAGCAGACTGCGGATTTCGGTCTGCTGGGCAGCGGTGGGTAGTCCCTCCCTGTCCATGTCTTCGGCGAAGACCTCGTGCAGGGTTTCGGCCACCGCGGTCCACAGTGATTCGGTGGCCGGACGTTGTCGCAGCAGTGCCGCGCCGCGCAGCATTCGTTCGGTCTGCCGGTAGACGAGGGCTTCGTATTTGCCGGCGAAGTAGTTGGTGAAGGTCCGCGGTGAGACCCCGGCGCGCGCGGCGATGTCTTCTCGGGTGACGTTGTCCAGGCCCCGTTCGAACACCAGCGCCAGGGCGGCGTCACTGAGGGCGCGCCGGGTGTCCAGCTTCTTGCGCTCACGCAGGCCGAGTGCCGGTTCGTACGTCATACCCTAGGCTAACAATAAACTTGCCCAATAGGCAAATATGCCCAATGGGCAAGTTTACTCGATGGCGGACCGGTGCCGTCCCGGCCGGCGGAGGGCCCGGTGACCGGCGGTGCCGTCGTCATCGCCGGGTGGCGGCACAGCGATGCCGAGTTCACCGAACGCCCTCCGTCCGGCCGCGGCAGAGTCGTTGCCGGCCAGAACCAGGGTCCGAGCGCGCTGATATGGGCAGCCTGCCGCGTCGAAGACCGCCGCGATGGGGGCGAGCCGTGGATGATCGCCGGCGTGCAGCGCCGCGGCCCGCTCGACGATCGCCTCCGCGAGTGGGTCGCCGGCGACTTCGGCGCGGGCCGAGGTGAGCCGATCCGCGGCGCCGGGGTCACCGGCGAGCACTGCGGCCTCGGCGCGGAGGGCGTGATACCAGTGGCGATAGATCCAGACGTCGCGGACATCCATCCGGTCCGGGTCGGTCGCCAGTTCATCAGCGGCCCGGGCGGCCTGTCCGCGATGGAGCAGGACGAGGGCGTCGAATACCGCGCCGTAGGCCGTTCGATGTCCGGGCGTGCCGTCCAGCGCGCCGGCGATACCCAGCCACCGTGTCCGGGCCTCGTCGTCACCCAGCAGGCCATGAACCAGCGCCACCGCGGCCGCCGCCGGAGCCAGATGCGGTGCCTGCGGGCGACCGGACAGCTCCCACGCGTCGGCGAAGCGTTCGCCGCCTGCCGATACCTCGGCGGTGTTGCCCGCCAGCGCATCCGCCACCAGCAGCCGGGACGTGGCGAAGTCACCGCGTTCGGCCAGCAGCGGCAGATCGCGTAGCTGCGCACCCCACCGCCGGGCGCCGGCCAGATCACCCACCCCGAGACAGGTCTCGGCGGCTTCGGACAGTGCGTTGACCTGTTCGAGCGCCGTCGCCGGGGTGGCCGGCGCGGTGGTCAGCAGGTCGACCCGCCGCCGGGTGGTTCCGGCGGCGGCGAAGGTATCGCCGATCCAGCACTGCGCGGCGGCCAGCGCGTCCAGTGCCGCACTGCGGGCCAAGGGGTCACCGGTCGCGTCCGCCAGCGCCACCGCGTGCTCGGCCAGGGCGACCGCGGCGGCCTCACCCGCCTGCGGGTCGTGTTCGTCGTCGCCGGTATGGGCGCGCACTCCGCAATCGGCCAGCGCGATCGCGGCGGCCGCGGCCGGATCCGAGCCGGCGAGCGCCCGTGCCTCGGACAGCAGGGCGGCGGCCGCCCCCGGTTCCGGTGGCTGCGAGAAAGTATCGGAGAGGCGGAAGACGGTGATCGCGGCGGTGGCGAGGTCACGGGCGGCCGCCGCCGGTTGTGCCGGCCCGGCGGTTTCCGCGGCGAGACGGTACAGGCGGTACATCTCCTCGCCCCGCATCCGGCACCCGGCCACCGCGGCCGCATGGCGCAACGCGGTCGCGGCGTGGACGGGATCGTCGCTGAGCGCCGCTACCTGTTCGTACCGGCGCTGGGCCTCACCGGTCAGGTTCCGGGCGAAGGTCGTCCGGGCCAGCGCCGCGGCGAGGTCGTGCGCCGCCGCGCGGTGGTCCGGATCCTCGGCGGCCCAGGCCAGCGCGGCGCGCAGATCGTCGATCGTCGCGGCGAACCGGTCACGCCACCGGTCTCCGGTGACCGGCAGTTCCGCGGCGAGTTCGGCCGCGGTCGCCGCGCACCAGTCCAGATGACGGATGCGCGCCTCGGCGAGCTCGCCTGCCTGGGCCAACTGCTCGGTCTCGTACTGCCGGATGGTCTCCAGCGCACGGTATCGGGTACCGGTCGCGGAGGGGACGGCGGTGAGCAGGCTGTGCTCGGCCAGCCGGGCCAGCCCGTCGGGCACGGCGCCGGAATCCAGCGGGGGACAGCCGGCGACCGCGTCGGCGTCGGCGGCGCCGAACGGTGCGACGAAAACCGCGATCCGGCGCAGCAGCAGCCGGTCCGGTTGTTCGAGCAGCGTCTGACTCCAGTCGAGCATGGCGCGCACGGATCGGTGCCGGTCGTCCGCGCGCCGACCGCCGACCAGCAGGCGCAGCGGGTCCGCCAGACTCGCGGTGAGTCCGTCCAGCCCCAGCGTCGGCAGCCGGGCGACCGCGAGTTCGATGGCCAGCGCCAGGCCGTCCAGGCGCCGGCAGATCTCGTCGACCCGGCCGGACTGGCCGGGGTCGATCGGCCAGCCCAGCGCGGCGGCCCGGTCCAGGAACAGCGCCACGGCATCGGAGGTGCGGCCGGCGTCGTCTTCGGGGTCGAGGGTCAACGGAGGAACGGGGTAGACATACTCGAACGGCACCATGAGGCGGGCACGACTGGTCACCAGGACCGTGACCCGCGGACAACGCGCCAGAAGCCGTTCGATGAACGGCGCAACCCCCTCGCGCAGGTGCTCGCAGTTGTCGAGGACCAGCAGGGTGTGCCGGTCGGCCAGCGCGGTCAGGACGGAATCGTCGAGCGTCCGCCCCTGCTGTTCGCCGAGGCCGAGCGCCCGGGCGATCGCGGAACCGATCAGTGCCTCGTCCGTCACCGGCACCAGATCGACGAACCAGGCGCCGTCGTCGAATGCGGCGGTGAGGTCGGTGGCCACGGCCAGGGACAGCCGGGTCTTTCCGACGCCGCCGGGCCCGAGCGCGGTCACCAGCCGCCGTGTCGTCACGGCCTCTCGCAGCTCGACGCGCTCCCGGGAGCGCCCGACGAACGAGGTGAGCGGCGTCGGCAGGACGGCCTCGGGCGCGATCGCCGGCTCCGGTCCGGTGAGGGCGGCCGCGCGATCGGCGAGAGCGCGCCGGTCGGCGACGCCGACCTTGCGCAGCAGCGAGGACACATGGGTTTCCACCGTGCGCACCGAGATGAACAGTTCGGCGCCGATCTCGGCGTTGCTGCGATGGCGGCCCACCAGCGCCAGGACTTCGGCCTCCCGGCCGGAGATCGCGCCGGCGACCTTCTGCTTCGACACGCTCTCATCTTCGCGCACACACCCGTGCCGCGGTGCGCCCCGTTACGTGCTTTCTCCGTGGTGAGTTCCGTGGTCGGCACGGATGGCACGCTGCCCGGCCGGGCCTAATGTTGTTCCCATCAAAGCAGGACGAACGGCATGTGACTCGAAAAAGAAAGTGCGACAAGCATTGTCAGGATCCGAATGGACAGGGATCCCGATCGTCCTCCCGAGATCCGTTCCAGCGACGACCACCACCAGGAGTTCCGATGACCACCGAATCGACCCCGGCCATCAAGACCGTGCTGCACCCCGTCACCGATCTCGGGAAGGCCAAGGGGGTCTACGCCGCCCTGCTCGGGATTGCGCCGCAGACCGAGGGCACCTACTACATCGGATTCGATATCGCCGGTCAGCACATCGGGCTCGTGCCCGGCGGCGGACCCCAGCAGATGACCGGCCCGGTCGCGTACTGGCACGTGCCCGATATCGAGGCGAAGCTCGCCGAGGTCGTCGCTGCCGGTGCCACGGTGCGTGAACCCCTGCGCGAGGTCGGCGAGGGCCGGCGCGTCGCCACCGTCACCGATCCCGACGGCAACGTCCTGGGCCTGCTCCAGGACCGCTGACACCACCTACCGCCCCGGCGCGCCCGCATCGCGGTCGCCACCGGCTCCGAACCGAGACGAAGGACCAGCATCATGACCACCACCCGTAAGACCACCACCCGCGCCGCCGCGAAGACCTCGTCTGCCGTCGCGTTCAGCGACGAGGAACGCGCCGCGATGAAAGAGCACGCCCAGGATTTGAAGACGGCCGCCCGCCGTCGTGGCTCCCGCACGGCCGCGGCCGACGGCGAGGCCGATGTGCTGGCCAAGATCGCCGAGATGTCGGACGCCGACCGGGCCCTGGCCGAACGGATCCACGCCCTGGTCAAGGCGGCCGCGCCGAATCTGTCTCCGAAACTCTGGTACGGCATGCCCGCGTACGCCCGCGACGGCAAGATCGTCTGTTTCTTCCAGTCCGCGGCCAAGTTCAAGGCGCGGTACGCGACTCTCGGCTTCAACGATCCGGCCCGGCTCGACGACGGCTCCGTATGGCCGACTGCGTTCGCGCTGACAACCCTGTCCGCGGCCGATGAGAAGTTCCTCGGCGACCTGGTGAAACGGGCCCAGGGCTGACAACCCTGCCGTGCTACCCGCGCTGCGCCTGCCGCGACATCATGACGCCGGGCGCGGCGCGGGCCGATGCCGATCGGCGCCGGGGGGAGTCGCGGCAACGATCGCCATCCGGCAGCGCAGGGCAGGTACCCGTCGGCGACCTCGCCCCGGGGATCAGTGAACGGGGCCGGTGTACTTCTCGCCGGGGCCTGCCCCGGGCGCGTCGGGAACCGAGGAACTCTCCCGGAAGGCCTTCTGCAGCGATTGCAGACCCTCGCGCAGCGGTCCCGCGTGCGGGCCGAGGTATTCCACCGACGCGGTGATGAGCCCGGCCAGCGCGGTGATGACCCGGCGGGCCTCGTCCATATCCCGGCGGGGACTGTTCTCGGGGTCGTCGTCGGCGAGCCCGAGTTTCTCCGCGGCGGAACTCATCAGCATCACGGCGGCGCGGCTGATCACCTCCACAGCGGGAATCTCGGCCAGTTCGCGCACCTCGGCATCGGGCTGTTCGGTCATTGCCTCACCCTAAGGTCGGCGCGATCGGGCTGCCGGGCCGGGGACCGCCGCCGGTATCAGCGCAACGGACCGGCCGCGCGCAGCATTCGCAGCTGGCCGATCTCGGCGGCGTTCTTCATCAGTTCGCCGTTCACCCAGGCCGCCAGATGGGCGACCGTGAGTCCCGCCTCGGCCGGCCACGGATACGAGGTGGCCCGCTCCAGTTCCGCGGTGTCCAGCCGGTCCAGGACGCCGAGCCATCGATCCCGCAGCGCACCGAGCCAGGCGAGCGCGGCCGCGGTATCTCCGGGCCAGTAGACCTCGGTACGCTCGGGGATCGGGTGGCCCTCGGCGTGGGCGATCGCCGAGCTCCACCACCAGCCGATATGCCAGGTGAGCCAGCCGATGGTGGGCACCGGTACGGGGTCGGGCTCGGTCTCGGCGAAATCGGGACGCCAGCGGCCGTCGGCGCCGCGATGGACCGTCCAGATCACCCCGGCGGGCGCCCAGTGGCTGTCGTCGTCGGTCAGGGCGTCGAAATGCAGCTGGGACAGCGACCAGACGAGGTCGAACTGCCAGCGCAGGAGGTCGCGGCGGCTACTCACGGTCGCCGAGCCTGGCACAGCTCCCGGGCCCCGGCAACGGGTTTTGCCGACGGCGTTGCCCCGCCGATTCGGTGATCGGGCGGTAGGCTGTTAGACTTTTCGGCGACGACCGCCCCGGTCCTGTCCGGGGCAGATAAGTGGAGCCCGACTCCCACCGTTGCCGGTGAGCGATCACCTGGTCAAACGGTCCGGTCACCCGCCTCGAATGGCGGGTTCACGATCACGGTCACCCCGGGATCGTGCGGCAGGTGTTCCACCTGCGCGGACCGGTCGACATCGGGCCTCGTCGCGGCGAAATACCGCAACGGGGCCTTCGTGTTGAACCAGGGGTTCATTTCGAGCGGTCGTCGGATGACACCGCTAGACCTAGGAGGCCCCATCAGCACTGAGACCCGCATCAACGATCGCATTCGTGTTCCCGAGGTCCGTCTCATCGGACCCGGCGGTGAACAGGTTGGGATCGTGCGTGTTGAAGATGCATTACGCGTCGCCCTGGAAGCAGACCTGGACCTCGTAGAGGTCGCGCCGGACGCTCGTCCGCCGGTCTGCAAGATCATGGATTACGGCAAGTTCAAGTACGAGACCGCGCAGAAGGCGCGCGAGTCCCGGAAGAACCAGGTCCAGACCGTGATCAAGGAACAGAAGCTGCGGCCCAAGATCGACGATCACGACTACGAGACCAAGAAGCGCAATGTGGTGCGCTTCCTGGAGGCGGGGTCGAAGGTCAAGGTCACCATCATGTTCCGGGGGCGCGAACAGTCCCGGCCCGAACTCGGATTCCGGCTGCTGCAGCGGCTGGCCTCCGATGTGGCGGATCTGGGTTTCGTCGAGACCTCGGCCAAGCAGGACGGCCGCAACATGACGATGGTCCTCGCCCCGCACAAGGGTGCGAAGACGCGGGCCAAAGCCGCCGAGGATTCGGTCCGGTCGCAGCCCGGCGGCACGGCTCCGAACTCCGGCCGGCCGGTCGCGCAATGACAACGGCGTAGGCCGCCGCACACCGCGGCGCCGATCCGCACACACCGCGGCGTACGCCGCAGCGCTATTGCGTCGAGCCTGCAATAACGCTGACCAGTACACCGGTCCGCCCCTGCGCGGGCACGACACAGATTGAGGTTGCCATGCCCAAGATGAAGAGCCACAGCGGCGCTTCGAAGCGTTTCAAGGTGACCGGTAAGGGCAAGCTGCGCCGTCAGCAGGCCAACCGCCGGCACCTGCTCGAGCACAAGTCCTCCCGCCGGACTCGTCGTCTGGACGGCACGGAGTCGGTCTCCGCACCCGACGTCCGCCGTGTGAAGAAGCTGCTGGGTATCTGATCCCCTTCCCGGGACCGATACCGTCCGGCACCGCAACCGCGACCGGACGCCGAAGAACCGACCCACTCGGGTGCGCTCGACCGGGCACCCCCAAGATCGATTAGGACTGACCAGTGGCACGCGTCAAGAGGGCCGTCAACGCTCAGAAGAAGCGCCGTTCCATCCTCGAGGCCTCCAAGGGCTACCGCGGGCAGCGGTCGCGCCTGTACCGCAAGGCCAAGGAACAGCAGCTGCACTCGCTCACCTACGCCTACCGGGACCGCCGTGCCCGCAAGGGTGATTTCCGCAAGCTGTGGATCGCCCGTATCAACGCCGCGGCCCGCGCCAACGACATCACTTACAACCGCTTCGTGCAGGGCCTGAAGGCCGCCGGCGTCGAGGTCGACCGCAAGAACCTCGCCGAGCTGGCCGTTTCCGATGCCGAGGCGTTCGCCGGCCTGGTCGCCGTCGCCAAGGCCGCGCTGCCGCAGGATGTCAACGCCCCGGCTGCTTGAGTCGTATACCGTTCCCGGGCGATCGTCCGGTCCGATGGTGCCGAAGGTCCCCTCCCGATGGGAGGGGACCTTCGTGCTTTCGAGGTACTCCACCGCCCCCGCGTGGGCCGCAGCTGCCGGCGCGGCCCCGGCCCGCCGCGATCGCCGGACGCGTGGGCCGGAGGCGCGGCGCCGCGCACTACGATTTGCTGGTGCGTGACCCACGAGAAGCGACGGACTGGCGGAATCCGCGAGTGGTCTCCGCGGTGAAACTGCATCGGAGCGCCGCGCGGAAGAAGGCGGGCAGATTCCTGGCCGAGGGCGCCAACTCTGTCGGCGCCGCGTTGGCGACCGGCCGGGTGCACGAGCTGTTTTACTCGCTGGAGGGGGCCACGCGCGAGCATGCGCTGATCGCCGGTGCCGAGGCGGACGGGGTGCGGACCACCCTGGTCACCGATCGGGCCGCGGCGGCGCTGGGGGATACCGTGACACCGCCGGGGCTGGTGGCGGTCTGCGATCCGGTGGATGTGGGGCTGGACCGGGTCGTGCCGAGGCAGGGGCCGGGCCTGCCGCGGATCACCGCCGTGCCGGTCGGGATCGCCGATCCCGGGAACGCGGGCACCCTCATCCGGGTCGCGGACGCCGTGGGCGCCGACGGCGTCGTACTGGCCGGCGACAGCGTGGATCCGCACAACGGTAAATGTGTGCGCTCGGCCGCGGGCAGTCTCTTCCATGTCCCGATCGCGCGGGAACGCGATACCCGCGCGGTGCTGGCCAGATTCGAGACCGCCGGGATCCTCACCCTCGCCACCTCGGCCGACGGGGAGGTCGATCTCGACGACGCCGGCGAGTTGTTCACGCGGCCGGTGGCGTGGTTGTTCGGCAACGAGGCCCACGGACTGGATCCGGCGGTGGCCCGGCGGGCGGTCTATCGGGTCCGGATCCCGATCCGGGGCCGGGCGGAAAGCCTCAACCTGGCGAGTGCGGCGGCGATCTGTCTCTACGCGAATTCCCGGGTCCGGTTCGGCCGCGGGTGACCCGTGCTGGGCCGGGAATCAGACACCGTGCTCGGTGAGATCCTCGAGGATTTCGGCCGCCCAGTCGGCGGGTATGGCTTCGGGGCCGGCCACCTGCAATGAGGCCATCACCGTGAGCAGCATGCCGGTCGACAGGAAACGGCGGGTCTCGGAGACCGGCGCGCCGCCGAGATCGTGGATGAGCCGGTAGATGCGGCCGTAGCGGTCCCGCACCACCGGCCCGATATCGGAGTCGCCGGCGGCGGCGAAGGCGTGCAGCAGCAGTTGCAGCGGCGTCCGTTCGGACAGGAACTGCTCGTAGGCCTGCGACATGGCGTCGAGCGGTTTCCGGTCGCCGGCTCCGGCGGCGGCCGCGGTGAAGATGGCCTCTATGCGATCGCATACCTGCCCGACCGCGGCCAGGAACAGCCTTTGTTTGGAACCGAAGAGCCGGATGACGTAGGGCTGGGAGACACCCGCCCGGCGCGCGATCTCGTCCGTGCGAGTGGCGGAATAGCCGGATTCGGCGAAGGCCGAGACCGCCGCCTCCAATACCTGGGTGCCGCGTTCCTCGGCGGTCATCCTGATCCTGCTCGACTGCGGCATGGTCCTCCTCTGCGATCAACGGGCTGTTGACAATGTTATCAGTCGATGCATACCGTGGTCTCGAACTTAGTTATCAGTCAATTACAACAAGGAGTCGTCATGTCGGATACGACCGGGACGCTGCCCCCGCCGACCTCCGTACACCCGCCGCGCCCACCTGCGGCGAAAGCTCCTGATCGCGCGCCGGTGGACCGGACACCACCGCGGCCCCTGGCTGCCGTGCTCGCCGCGGTCGGGATCCCGATGTTCATGGTCACGCTGGACAACCTCGTCGTCACCAACGCGCTACCGGTGATCCGCACCGAACTCGGCGCATCGCTGCGCGATCTGCAATGGTTCGTGAACGCCTACACACTCTCGTTCGCGGCGCTGCTGCTCACCGCCTCCGCACTCGGTGACAGGGTGGGCCGGCGGCGGGTCTTCGTCGCCGGAATCGCCGTCTTCACCCTCGCTTCGGCGGCGTGCGCCCTCGCCACCGATCCGGCCCTGCTGGTCGCCGCCCGCATCGTGCAGGGCTTCGGTGGCGCCGCGGTGATGCCGCTGTCGCTCACCCTGCTCTCCGACGCCGTACCGGAACGGCTGCGCAGTGCCGCCATCGGGATATGGGGCGGAATCGCCGGGCTGGGGGTCGCACTCGGGCCGCTGCTCGGGGGCGCGGTGGTGGACGGCCTGAGCTGGCAGTGGATCTTCTGGGTGAACGTGCCCATCGGGATGCTGGTGCTGCCGCTGGTGCTGTGGGCGCTGCGCGATTCCCGGGGCGGCGGCGGCCGGCTCGACCCGCTCGGCCTCGTCCTGGCCTCCGCCGGGGTGCTCGCCCTGGTCTGGGGGATCGTGCACGGCGCCGACGACGGCTGGACCTCCCGCGGTGTGCTGGTGGCGTCGGCCGGGGGAGCGGCGCTCCTGGCCGCGCTGATCGCCTGGGAGCATCGGGCGTCCGCGCCGATGCTGGCACCGCGGCTGTTCCGAATTCGCGCCTTCAGCGTGGCGAATCTGGTCGCCTTCGCCTTCTCCCTGGGGGTATTCGGATCGATCTTCCTGCTCGCTCAGTTCTTCCAGGTGGCGCAGGGCTACAGCCCCCTGGAATCCGGAATCCGGACCATGCCGTGGACCATGGCCCCGATGGTGGTGGCCCCGCTGGCGGGGCTGGTGATCGACCGGATCGGTGCCCGGGTGCTGCTGGTGACCGGGCAGGCTCTGCTGGCGATCGCGCTGGCCTGGATCGCCGCGGTCACCGCGGTGGATCTCGACTACGGCTCATTCGTCGCCCCGCTGCTCCTGGCCGGAATCGGGATGGGCCTGACCTTCGCGCCGCTGGCGACCGTGGTGATGGCGGCCGTCCCCGAGACCGATCGGGCCATGGCCTCCGGGACCAACAACACCGTCCGGGAGGTCGGAGTGGCCATGGGGATCGCGGTTCTCGCCTCGGTGTTCGCCTCGCACGGGACCTACACCGACCCGCACGGGTACGTCGACGGCCTGGTGCCGGCGGTATGGGTGGGTTCGGCGATCGTGGCGGCCGGTGCGCTGATCGCCGCGCTGCTCCCCGGCCGGACCCGCCGGAACTGAATCGCGACTCCGGCGGCGCGCCCCGCGCCGCCGGTCAGTTCTCGCGGACCGAGACCAGTTCGCCGCCGGAGCGGGTGGTAGAAGCCCAGGGCAGGCCGCGCTGACGCCGGGCGGCACAGGCGTACAGCACCACCAGCAGCATGCTGAACCAGACGTACCCGTTGCCGATGACCTTCTCCCAGGCCGTCCAGTCCAGCTCCCGGCCGTCGTTGCCGGGCAGGTCGTTGTGCTCGCCGAGCACGAACACGATCGTGGTGGCCACCGCGGCGGCGTACCAGCCGCGCGCCCGCGACCAGGGCAGCGTGGTGGCGTAACCGGCGATCGCCAGCAGTGCCGGTGCCACCCACACCCAGTGATGCGACCACGAGATCGGCGAGACCAGGAGCGCGACCACCGCGTTGACGGCCAGCGCGATCATCGGTGGCGGCCCCGGCCGGCGCATCGCGGCCACGGCCACGGCCACCAGCGCGACCGCGGCCAGCAGCCACAGTGCCGTGGACAGGGCGCCGGTGATCTCGAATCGGGCCAGTACGGCCTGGATCGACTGATTGGTCTGGAACTCCGATCCGCTCAGCCCGCCGACATTGCCGAAGCCGCCGAACCAGTACCGCACGGATTCGTCGGGCATCACCGCGAAACCGATGATCGTGGCGACCGCACCGCTGATCGCGGCCGTCACGGCCGCCTTGTAGTCCTTGCGGATGAGGAAGTACAGCACGAACGCGGCGGGAGTCAGTTTGATCGCCGCCGCGATACCCAGCAGCATGCCGCGCGGCCAGCGTGGATTGCGGGTCAGGCAGTCGGCCGCCACCAGCCCCATCAGGATCAGGTTGACCTGGCCGAAGTCCAAGGTCCCCCAGATCGGCTCCAGCAACAGCGCCAGCGGGGTGACCGTGGCGCAAATCACCAGAGCCGTGCGGCGCTGATCCTGGCGCGGCCAGATCTGCCGCGCCACCAGGAACAGGGTGAGCGCCAGCGCACCCACCGAGACCACCAGATAGGCGGCGACCGCCGCGGTCCACGGCAGCAGCGCGTAGACCCCCAGCGCCAGCGCCGCGAACGGCGGATAGATGAACGGCAGGCTGATATCGGCGGCCGTCTCCGGGAGATGCCCGTAGAGGTCGCCGCCGGATCGCCATTCCTCGACCCCCAGCCGGTACACCTCGAGATCGATGTACCGGCCGCTGATCACATGGAAAGGATCGATGGGTCTGGACATGCAGAGCCACGTCACGATCACCGCCAATAGCGGCAGCAGCCAGATAGCCTGCTGGCGGGCACGTCCGGCGAGCGTCTCGGTACGGGTCGGGGCGTTCGTCATCGGAGGGCACTTTACCGGTTCGAGGTGTACACGTACCGGGCAGTGATCGCCGGGGGATATCGGCGTGAACCGGGGAAGGCCCATCGAATACGATTCCACCAGCAGCAATACGGGCACCGGGGCCGACCGGGGTCCGCTCACCGATGCCTAGGGGAGAAACGAGTAGACCGTGGCCGACGACACCGACGCAGGCGCAGCGACCGGCGGGCAGGAATCCGCGCTCACCGAAGAGGCCCTGGCCGCCGCGGCGGCGGACGCCGAGAAGGCATTCGCGGCCGCCGCGGATCTGGACGCGCTCGCCGCCGCGAAGACCGAGCATATGGGTGGGAAATCTCCGATCGCACTCGCGCAGCGGTCGCTGGGGTCGCTGCCGAAGTCCGAGAAGGCCGACGCCGGTAAACGGGTGAACGTGGCCCGCAAGCGGGTATCGGAGGTCTTCGAGGAACGTCAGCGGGTGCTGCTCGCCGAACGGGACGCCGCCGTACTGGTCGCCGAGGCCATCGATGTCACCCTGCCCGCGAACCGCGGCCCGGTGGGTGCGCGCCACCCCATCACGGTCATCTCCGAGCAGGTCGCCGATGTTTTCGTCGCGATGGGCTGGGAGGTCGCCGAAGGTCCGGAGGTGGAGACCGAGCATTTCAACTTCGACGCGCTCAACTTCCTGCCGGACCATCCCGCCCGCACCATGCAGGACACGTTCCATATCGCGCCCGCCGGGTCACGCCAGGTGCTGCGCACCCACACCTCCCCGGTGCAGGTGCGTTCCATGCTGGAACGGGAGTTGCCGATCTACGTGGTGTGCCCCGGCCGCACCTTCCGCACCGACGAATTGGACGCCACCCATACGCCGGTGTTCTCCCAGGTCGAGGGTCTGGCCATCGACAAGGGGCTGACCATGGCCCATCTGCGCGGCACCCTGGACGCGTTCGCGCGCGCCCTGTTCGGGCCCGACACCACCACCCGGATCCGGCCCAACTACTTCCCGTTCACCGAACCCTCGGCCGAGGTCGACGTGTGGTTCCCGGACAAGAAGGGCGGCGCGGGCTGGGTCGAATGGGGCGGCTGCGGCATGGTCAACCCGAAGGTGCTGATCGCCAGCGGTATCGATCCCGACGAGTACAGCGGTTTCGCCTTCGGGATGGGCCTCGAGCGAACGCTGCAGTTCCGCAACGGCATCCCCGATATGCGCGACATCGTGGAGGGTGACGTGCGGTTCACCCTGCCCTTCGGTATCCGGTCCTGACCCCCCGATCGAGAGAGCGAACCCCACAGTGCGAGTAGCGCAGTCCTGGCTGACCGAAACGATCCGCCGCACCGTCCCCGGCTGGGAGGTGACGGCCGAGGAGCTCGATGCCGGTTTCGTCCGGGTCGGACTCGAGGTCGAAGAGGTCGACAGCCTCGAACCGGTCGGCGGGGAGATCGACCGTCCGCTGGTGGTCGGCCGGGTCGCCGAGATCACCGAACTCACCGAGTTCAAGAAACCCATCCGGTTCTGCAAGGTCGATATCGGCGCGGCCGAACTCCAGGAGATCGTCTGCGGTGCCACCAACTTCGCCGTGGGCGATCTGGTGGTGGTGGTGCTGCCGGGCGGTGTGCTGCCGGGCGGTTTCGCCATCTCCTCGCGTAAGACCTACGGGCATACCTCCAACGGGATGATCTGCTCGGTCGCCGAACTCGGTATCGGCAAGGATCATTCGGGCATCCTGGTGCTGGAACCCGGCACCGCCGAACCCGGAACCGACGCGAACGCGCTGCTGGGTCTCGACGATACGGTGATCGAACTGAACATCACCCCCGACCGCGGCTACTGCTTCTCGGTGCGCGGTCTGGCGCGGGAACTCGCCTGCGGTTTCGATCTCGAGTACGCCGATCCCGCCGTGCGCACCCTGCCCGACGGACCGGACGCGTGGCCGGTCCGGGTGCAACCGGAATCGCAGTGCACCCGCTTCGGAGTGCGCCGGGTCACCGGGATCGACCCGCACGCGGTGAGCCCGTGGTGGCTGCAGCGGCGGCTGTTGCTGGCCGGGGTGCGCCCCATTTCGCCCGCCGTCGATGTCACCAACTACGTGATGCTCGAACTGGGCCAGCCGCTGCACGCCTTCGACGCCGCCAAGGTCGGCGGCGAGCTGGTGGTGCGGCGGGCGCAGGCCGGCGAGACGCTGCGCACCCTCGACGACGCCGAACGTGAACTCGACGCCGAGGATGTGGTGATCGCCGACGACACCGGTGTGATCTCGCTGGCGGGTGTGATGGGCGGCGCGTCCACCGAGGTGGGTGCCGATACCACCGATGTGGTGCTGGAGGCGGCGACCTGGGATCCGCTGCTCATCTACCGCACCGCGCGCCGGCACAAGCTGGTCTCCGAGGCGAGTAAACGCTACGAGCGCGTCGTCGACCCGGAACTCAATCTGGCGGCACTCGACCGCGCCGCCTCGCTGCTCGCCGAGATCGCCGGCGGCGAGGTCGAACCCGCCCTGACCGATTTCCGCGTCGCGCTGGAACCCACGGCACCGATTCGCATGGATATCGATCTGCCCGATCGGGTGGCCGGTGTCCACTACGCCCCCGGAACCTCGGCTCGCCGGCTCACCCAGATCGGCTGCCATGTCGAGGTGGACGTCGACGAGACCACCGGGCACGGGCAGCTGGTGGTGACCCCGCCCAGCTGGCGGCCGGATCTGGCGCAGCCCGCCGACCTGGTCGAGGAAGTGCTCCGGCTCGAGGGCCTGGAGCAGATTCCGCTGGTACTGCCGCAGGCGCCGGCCGGACGCGGGCTGACCGCCGTGCAGCGTCGGCGGCGGGCGGTGAGCCGGGCGCTGGCCTTCGCGGGATGCGTGGAGGTGCCGCCGCCGGTGTTCCTGCCGGCGGGGGTGTTCGATACCTGGGGGCTGGACGAGGACGATCCGCGCCGGACCACCACCCGGGTGCTGAATCCGCTCGATGTCGAGCGGGCCGAACTCGTCACCACGCTGCTGCCCGGGCTGCTCGAAATCGCCGCCCGCAATATCTCGCGCGGAGCGCGGGATCTCGCGCTGTACGGCATCGCCCAGGTGGTGCTGCCCGGCCCGGATATCCGGGCGGTCGACCCGCTGCCCGTGGATCGCCGGCCCACCGAGGGCGAGATCGCCGAACTGCTGGACTCGCTGCCCGAACAGCCGCAGCACGTGGCGGTGGTGCTCACCGGCAAGCGGGCACCCCGTGGACCGTGGGGTGCGGGACGGGCCGCGGAGGCGGCGGACGCGTTCGCCCTCGCCGATGTGATCGCCGAAACCGCCGGTGTCCGGATCGAACGGCGTCCCGGCGCGTATCTGCCGTGGCATCCGGGCCGCTGCGCCGAACTGGTGGTGGACGATGTCGTCGTGGGCCATGCGGGTGAACTGCATCCCGGAGTGCTGGAGCGGTCCGGTCTGCCGCCGCGCACCTGCGCGCTGGAACTGGACCTGGACGCGCTGCCGCTCGTGGAGGCCCGCCCCGCGCCGGCCATCTCCCCGTTCCCCGCGGTGCTGCAGGACGTCTCGGTGAGTGTGGCCGAGGACATTCCGGCGGCGGCCGTCGAGGAGGCGCTGCGCTCCGGTGGCGGTGAGCTGCTCGAGGATATCGCCCTGTTCGACGTCTACGAAGGCGCGCAAGCCGGGGAGGGGCGTACCTCGCTCACCTACGCGCTGCGTTTCCGCGCTCCCGACCGCACGCTCACCGAGGACGAGGCGAGCGCCGCCCGCGATGCCGCGGTGGCCGCCGCGGCCGCCGCGGTGGGTGCCGTGATCCGTTCCTAGCCAGGAGAGTTGCCGGACCGTCCGGTCCGCCCGACGGGGCGGGCCGGACGTCGTAGGCTGGTCGTATGAGTGATCCGAGCGCCGGTGATCCGGGCGCGCTCGCCGCGCGGCTGGCAGCCCTGCCCGACGAACAGTTGCTGGCCGTCCTGATCGTCGTCACCGCGGGCCGGGAAAATCTGGCCCCGCTGTACGAAACGGCGACCCGGCTGGTGTCCGAAACCGGGCAGAGCGGCCCGGGGCAGCCTGTGATTCCGGGCACCCGGCAGCCCGCCGGCTATGGAGCGTCCCCGGGTGTAGGCGGATCCGCGCAGGTCGGCGGCGGTACCGGCGGGCTTTCGGGGCTGGTTTCCGGCTCCGGTAACGGGGTGGGCGGTTACGCCGGGAACGGTGTGCCGACGTTCGATGCCGTTCGGGATAAGGTCGAGCGACGTATCGGCACCGCCCACGGCGGCCGGGAGCTCGACCGGACGAGCCCGGCCGGACGCGGTGCCGACCAACAGTGGGAAGCGCGTGAACAGGCCGCGCGGGAACGTCTGGAACAGATTCGCACCTCCCTGCACGAGGGCGAAGGGTCGTGATCCCGCCCGGCCCGCGCCGGAGCAACGAGGGATGGACCCGATGACCGAGAGCACCACCGCGGCCCGCGCCGTCGCCGACCGACTTCTCGACGCCCAGGTGCGGTGGCTGCTGGACGAGGTCAGCGGCGAACGGTTCACCGAGGTCGTCGCCCGTGACGTGGCGGCCGTACTGGAGGTGGCCGCGACCGTGCGGGCCGGTGAGGTCGTGCCGGCCGAAGAGGCCGAACGCACGGTCGCCACCGTCATCGACAAGGTCGGCGGCAGCGCCGCGCTCGCCGATACCGTGGGCCTGTTCGCCGACGCGATCTACGACAGTATCGCCGCCAACGAAGATCACACGCTGGGCGAACTGGTCGAACGGGAACCGGTCGAGGCGCTGCTGCAGAAGATCGTCGATATGCACCAGACCCAGGAGCGGGTACTGGAACGACTCACCGACAGCCCGCTGGTGGCGACGGTCGCCTCGAAGTTCGTCGACAAGCTGGTCGGCGATTTCGTCGAGGCCAACCGGCAGCGCGCGGAGAAGATCCCCGGGATGGGCACGCTCATGTCGATCGGGCAGTCCGCCGCCGACCGGGCCCGTAAGGTCGCCGAGAGCAACACCATCCTGGGCGATATCGCGGGCAAGGGCGCGCTGTACGCGTTGAAGCGCACCAACAACGCGATCCGGGAAATGCTGCGCGACGCCCCGGTACACGACGCCACGATGGAGTTCTGGGATCTGCACGCCGACGAACCGATCAGCGGCCTGCGCGAATACCTCACCAAACAGGACCTCAACGAACTGGTCGGGCTGTGCTACCGCATCGCGGTGACCACGCGGGAGAAGGAATACTTCGGCCTGCTGGTGGACGAATGCGTCCAGGTCTTCCACGAGAAGTACCGTGACCACACGCTGGCCGAGGTCCTGGGCGAGCTGGGCCTGACCGGCGAGGACATCGTCGCCGAGATCCTGCGCTACGGTCCGGCGGTGGTGGAGGCCGCGAAGCGGGACGGGGTGCTGGAGAAGCTGATCCGCGAACGCCTGCAACCGTTCTACTACTCCGACGAAGTCCTGGAGATCCTCGCCCCCGCGGAATGACCGCGCAGATCGCCACCGCCACGATTTCAACGGTCGGCACCGGGCGGCGCCGATCCGAGAGTCAGGTGACCGGCGTCCGCACCCGGCCGGATCCGGAATCGGACCCCTCTGCCGCCGCCCGCTCGGCCAGCAGATCGCGGATCTCGGTGAGCAGGGCGATATCGGCGGGTGTGGAAGGTTCGGCCTCGACCTTGTTCCGCGCGTAGAAACGCTTCTGCATGGTCTTCATCGGCATGATCAGCACGAAGTACAGCACCGCGGCGACCATGACGAAATTGATGGCGGCGCTGATGATCGGGCCCAGCGCGATGAAGGTCGCGGGTTTGCCGGAGACCAGGGTCACGCCGAAACCGAGCTGACCGTTGCTGCCGAGAACGGCCAGCAGCGGCTCCAGCACACCTTTGGTGACCGAACTCACGATCGCGGTGAACGCGGTACCCATCACCACCGCGACGGCCAGATCGATGACGTTCCCGCGCATGAGGAAGTCCTTGAAACCCTTGAGCATCAGCGTAACTCCGTATCGAATGTGCTTTTCGAGGTCGGCCCCGGCGGCGGCCGGTGATCGGTGCCCGCCGACCCGACTTCCGGCCACGCCGCAGGTGATGGTCGCAGCCGGGGGACCGGTTCGCAAACCCGGCCTCGGGCAGGTCGGTGCCGGTCCGGTGTCCTCGGCCCTTTCATCGGGCGGTGGTGACCGGCCGGCGAAACAGGCAGCCCCGACGGCGACAGGCTAGGGTCGATCCGTCCGGGCGAATCGGGTATCGACCAGGAGGAATCCGTGCAATCGACGACGCTGGTGGGCCGTGCCGTACGGGGTTTCAACGCGGTGGTGGTAGCCCTGATGGGCGCACCCGTCCTGGGAACGCTGCTCGGCAAGGGTTTCGTGGAGATCGAATACGTGGGCCGGCGGTCGGGCCGGGTGTTCCGGACTCCGGTCAACTACCTGGTGAAAGGCGATGAGCTGGTCATCGGCGTCGCCATGCCCGACAAGAAGACCTGGTGGCGTAATTTCGGCGGCGACGGCGCACCGATCCTGCTGCATTTCCGCGACGGTGCGCGCCGCGGCAACGCCATTTCGCGCCAGGACGAGAAGGGCAGGGTCACGGTGCGGGTGCGGCTCGACGATCCGGCCTGACGGACGCAGGTGCCCGGCGCGGTGCGCCCGGTCCGCTGGAAAACCCGGTGCGGTCGCGGCGGCGAGCCGGTACGTTGGCCGTCGTGTCGAGCCCGGAAGCATCCAGAGCGGGACTGCCGGTTACCCCCGTCGGTCCCTGAGCCCTTTCCCCCGCGCTACCCCGGTAGCGCGGAGTGACCTTGCACGCCGCCATGCGGTGTGACCTCGTGCGGTAGCGCCGCGTGACGGTGCGCCGGGCGCCGACCGGGGTGACGAGACGAATTCCCCTGTCTCTTCTCACCTCGGAGCCATTCGATGCCTCTGTCCTTGTACCTGCTCGCCGTGGCGGTGTTCGCCATGGGAACCTCGGAATTCATGCTCGCCGGCCTGCTGCCGGATATCGCCACCGATCTCGGCGTGAGCGTCCCCACCACAGGGTGGCTGACCTCGTCGTTCGCCCTCGGAATGGTCGTCGGCGCGCCGCTGACGGCGGCTCTCGCCCGGCGTTGGCCGATGCGGGCCGGGCTCGTGGGATTCGTGGGCCTGTTCCTGGCGGCCCATATCGCCGGCGCCCTCACCGACAGCTTCCCCGTGCTGCTGGCGACCCGGGTGGCGGCGGCTGTCGCGAACGCCGGTTTCCTGGCGCTGGCGCTCACGGCCGCGGGGTCGATGGTCCCGCCCGGAAGGCAGGGCCGGGCCTTGGCCGTACTGCTGTCCGGGACGACCCTCGCGACCGTGGCGGGTGTGCCGGCCGGCGCGCTGGTGGGTGCACTGTTCGGCTGGCGGGCCGCTTTCTGGGCGGTCGCGGTGATCTGCGTGCCCGCGGCGCTCGGTGTACTGCGCGGTATCCCGGCCCACCCGCGGGCCGTCGGCGCGGGCCCCCGGCTGACGGACGAACTGGCTGTGCTCGCCCGTCCCCGCCTGGTGGCGGTGCTGGCGGCGGCCGCGACGGTGAACGCGGCCACCTTCGGCGCGTTCACCTTCCTCGCGCCGTTGGTGACCGATGCGGCCGGGCTCGGCGCGCTGTGGGTTCCGGTGGTGCTGATGCTGTTCGGCGCCGGATCCTTCGCCGGGGTCACGGTCGCCGGGCGTTTCTCCGACAGCCGTCCGGGTCTCGTGGTCGCGGTCGCCGGACCGCTGCTGTGCGCCGGATGGGTGGTCGCCGCGCTGTCGACCGGATGGCCCATGGCGCTGTCGGCGCTGCTGTGCGTCCAGGGCGCGCTGTCGTTCGCCCTGGGCAGTACATTCATCGCCCGGGTTCTGCACGAGGCCGCGGGGGCACCGTCGATGAGTGGTTCCTACGCGACCGCTGCGCTGAACATCGGCGCGGCGGTGGGTCCGGTGACGGCAGCGGCGGCGTACGGCTCCCGGCTCGGCGTCACCGGTCCGCTGTGGGTCGCCGGGGCGCTGGTCGCGGTGACACTGCTGCTCGCGGTCGGGTGCCGGCGGGTGTTCGTGGCCGGGCCGACGGCGGCGCGCCGATAGGAAGCCGGTCCCGGGATGCCGGGGTCGTGCCGGCCCGGGTACGGGTCCGGTGGTGGAGAACCACCGGACCCGGGTGGCCGCCGGGTGAACGGAAGATGGTGTGAACGGGACGTAACGGTGTCCAGTCTTCAGTGACACGTGACTCGAATCGGTGTTTCGGCGGTCTGCTTCGGATAATCTCGACCTCACCATCCGGAATGGCCGAGTGGTATGGCACGGCGGCCAGGGTGATGGAGGTACGAGTGTGAGCACACGGGCGAGAATCGGCGGGCGGGCCCGCGGTCCACGGGTTTACCACGTTCGCGCAGACCATCCACTGGCCGCGGCCGTTCTGGCCGAACTGGCGATCGAATACAGCGCGCGATACGGCGATACGGCCGGTTCGATCCACCGGCGGATGCGGGAACGCCCGCCCGCCGAATTCACCGCCCCGCACGGTGATCTGCTGGTGCTGGTGGAACACGGGGAACCAGTGGCGGGTGGGGGATTCCGTCGCGTGGACGGGACCACGGCCGAAATGAAGCGGGTCTGGACCGAGCGCGCGCAGCGCCGTCGCGGGCTCGCGACCCGGGTGCTCGCGGAACTCGAATCGGAGATGATCCGGCTCGGTTACCGGCAGGTGCTCGCGGCGACCGGTGATCAGCAGCCCGAGGCCCGCGGTCTGTACACCGCCGCCGGATACACCGAGGCCGGTGCCGCGACGGCGGGACGCCGTGGGCCGCGGTTCCGGTTCGAGAAGGCGCTGCACATTCCGGAGCATGCGGGGCTCGTCCGGGCCGCCACGGTGTTGCGACCGGGTTTGCGCCGCTCGCGATAACCGGCGGGGGCCGGCCGGAAGTCGATACGGTCCGGTGAATTCCGCCGGCCGCCCGGGGCGGACGCGGTCCGACAGTAATGTGGCCCGCGATCCCTGGTCGTCGGGGCGGAAAGGAACGTCGTGCTCGCCTCGACACTGTTCGCCCTGCTCACCGCGGGCCATCTCGGGCTGGTCTGCCGATGCGGTCTGCGTTTCGCGCGCACCGGCGATCGGATACTGCTCGTGCCGGCCCTGGTGGCCGCGGCGCTCGTCTACGACAACGGAGTACTCGCCGCGGGTCGCTGGATCGGTGTGGGCGAGGCGCTCGAGCTGTGGACGGTTCCCCGGTTCGTGGCGCATATCGTGCTGACACCGCTGCTCATTCCGTGGTCCTGCGCGGCCGCCGGTCGTGCCGGAGTCGGGTGGGCGCGGCGCCCGGGCGTGCGGGCGGCGGCGTACGCGGTGACCGGCGCGGTGATCGCACTCGGCGTATTCGGTGAACTGCTCCATCTGGAGCTGATGCCCGCGGAATGGGCGCGCACCGTGCGGTACACGGCCCGCGAATCCTCGCTCGCCGGGGTGCTGCCGGTGATCGTCACCGTGCTCGTGGTGCTGGTGGCGGCGCTGGCGGTGTGGCGTGCGCGGGGATTCCGCCTCTGGACGGTGACCACGGTGACAATGCTCGTGGTAGCGGGCGCCATGCCGCCGATGCTGCTGACCAACTGCGCGGAACTGCTGTTCATGGCCGGTATCGTCGCGACGGCGATCTGGTTGTCGGGCGCAGACCGGGCGTCCGGGGCCGGTCGCGACGGCGGGAGTCCGGGGCCGGGACAGGCGATGAATACGCGACCCCGGGGCCGTCTGTAGTGTGCTCGCGCCGACCGGAACGACCCGGGCAATCACCTGCGCTTCTCGCAGCCGCTGGGCTGACGCCGGCCTCGGTGCGTCGGTCGCGGCAGCGGCCCGAAGCGGCCGACGCACCACGCCCCTCGTGTGCGTCATCACTGCCGTTCCGGCCGCGGCCGACCATACTGTCCGATCATGGGCGATGCGCAGACCGGTACAGGAAACGACGCGACCCGGCCGCTGCGCGAGGACATCCGGTTCCTCGGTGGCGTACTCGGCGATACGATCCGCGATCACGAGGGCGCGGAGGTGTTCGATCTCGTCGAGCGGGTGCGGGTGGAGGCGTTCCGGGTGCGGCGGGAGGAGGTGGAGCGCAGCGCGGTCGGCGAAATGCTGGCGGGGGTGGATATCGCGGTGGCGCTGCCGCTGATCCGGGCCTTCAGCTATTTCGTACTGCTGGCCAATCTCGCCGAGGATATCCAGCGCGACCGGCGGCGCGCGGCGCACGAGGCGGCCGGCGAGGCGCCGCAGGATTCGTCACTGGCCGCCACCTACCGGAAATTGGACGCGGCCGGGGTCACGGGGGAGCGGGTCGCCGAACTGCTCTCCGACGCACTGGTCTCGCCGGTGATCACGGCGCATCCCACCGAGACCCGCCGGCGCACCGTTTTCGACACCCAGAGCCGGATCACCGAACTGATGCGGCGACGCCGGCGCGCCGACGGTGCCGAGACGGCCGAACTCGAGCACGAGATCCGGCGCCAGATGCTCACCCTGTGGCGGACCGCGCTGATCCGGCTGTCACGGCTGCGGATCCAGGACGAGATCGCGGTCGGGCTGCGCTATTACGAACTGACGCTGCTCGATGTGATCCCCGCGATCAACGCGGGGGTGCGGGAGGCGCTGGGGTCGCGCTGGCCCGGGCACGCGCTGCTGCCGAAACCCATTCTGCGGCCGGGTTCGTGGATCGGCGGCGACCGGGACGGAAACCCCTTCGTCACTGCCGAAGTGGTGCGCACGGCGGCCGGGCAGGCCGCCGGTGTGGCGTTCGGGCGCTACCTGCGCGATCTGGTGGATCTCGAAAAGACTCTCGCGCTCTCGGCCCGGCTGGTGCCGGTCTCGCCGGCGCTGCGCGCCCTGTCCGACCGCGGCTATCCGGATCCGGGTGCCTACGCCGATGAACCGTACCGGCGGGCGCTGTACGGGATCCGGTCCCGGCTCACCGCGACGGCATTGCACGCGCTGACCGCGTTGGGACCGGAGGCGGCGGGCGCGGCGGGAGTGCCGGTGCCCGGATCCACCGCCGATCTCTCGGGTGGCGCCGCGGGTGCGCCGTTGCGGGAGTTCGCGGCGCCGGGTGCCGTGGAGGGCACCGCCTCCGGCGCGGAGGTCTACGCCACGCCGCAGGAATTGCTCGATGATCTCGACGCCGTGGACGCTTCGCTGCGTGACAGTGGTGACGCGCTACTCGCCGACGACCGCCTCGCCGCGCTACGCCATTCGGTGGAGACCTTCGGTTTCCATCTACAGGGCCTGGATATGCGGCAGAACTCCGAAACCCATGAACAGGTGGTCGCCGAACTGCTGGCCTGGGCGGGGGTCCATTCCGATTACGCGGGCCTGGACGAGCCCGAGCGGGTCGCGCTGCTGACCCGCGAACTGCGTACCCGCCGCCCGCTGCTGGGCCCGCACGCGCGGTTGAGCGAACTGGCCGCCAAGGAACTGGGCATCATCCGGGCGGCCGCCGACGTGGTGGGCGCGCTCGGCCCGGAAGCGGTGCCGAACTACATCATCTCCATGTGCACCTCGGTCAGCGATCTGCTCGAGGCGGCGCTGCTGCTGAAGGAAGGGGGCCTGCTGGACCCCGGCGCCGCCGGCGGCGCGCCCTTCTGCCCGGCCGGGATCGTCCCGCTGTTCGAAACGATCGAGGACCTCGCGGCGGGCGCGGCCACCCTGGGCGCTGCGCTCGAGGTGCCGGTGTACCGGGAGCTGGTGGCCGCGCGCGGGATGCGGCAGGAAGTGATGCTGGGGTACTCCGATTCCAACAAGGACGGCGGATATCTCGCCGCCAACTGGGCGCTGTACCGGGCGGAACTGGACCTGGTGGAATTGGCCCGGGAGCACGGAATCCGGTTGCGGCTCTTCCACGGTCGCGGCGGCACGGTGGGCCGTGGCGGTGGCCGTAGCTACGACGCGATCCTGGCCCAGCCCGCCGGCGCGGTCCGGGGTTCGTTGCGGCTCACCGAACAGGGTGAGGTGATCGCCGCGAAATACGCCGAACGCGGTTCGGCGCATCGCAATCTGGAATCGCTGATCGCGGGCACCCTCGAATCCACCCTCCTCGATGTGGAGGGGCTCGGCGCCGATGCCGAGCCGTCGTACGAGCTCATGGACGATCTCGCTGCCCGCGCCCGCGCGGCGTACGCCCGGCTGGTGCACGAAACCCCGGGATTCGTCGACTATTTCCGGCAGTCCACACCGGTCGCGGAGGTCGGCGACCTCAATATCGGTAGCCGCCCGGCCTCCCGTAAGCCCACGAGTTCGGTCTCCGACCTGCGGGCCATCCCGTGGGTGATGGCCTGGAGCCAGGCCCGGGTGATGCTGCCCGGCTGGTACGGCACCGGCACCGCGCTCGAAGAGTGGGTCGGCGGCGACCCGGACCGGCTCGCCCGACTGTCGGACCTGTACCGGCGCTGGCCTTTCTTCCGGACCGTGCTGTCGAATCTGGCCCAGGTGATGGCGAAGAGCGATCTGGCCATCGCGGCCCGCTACGCCGAACTGGTCGACGATATCGATCTGCGCAAGCGGATCTTCACGATGATCGAGTCCGAGCACGCCCGCACGGTGGCCATGCACGCCGCGATCACCGGTAACGATCATCTGCTCGCCGACAACCCGTCACTGGCCGAATCGATCCGCAACCGGTTCCCGTATCTCGAACCGCTGAACCGGATGCAGGTCGAACTGTTGCGGCGGTTGCGCGGTGGTGAGGATTCCGAGCTGGTCAAACGCGGAATCCTGCTCACCATGAACGGTCTGGCGACGGCACTGCGCAACTCCGGCTGAGTGGTGGGAGCGGCTGGGCGGGAACGACCTCGGGCCCCTGACCGATTCGCCGGCGGGCGCCGCTCGCATCCGGTTGCTCATCCGGTCGTGTAACGCTCGCTTCCCGGATCGGTGTTCTCGGCCGGCAGGGTGAAATCGGCGAGTTTCGTACTGGGGCCTCCGGCCATCAGGCGGTGGCGGAGCGGGGCGGGCAGGCGCGGTAGCAGCCGTAGCGCCGCTTCGCTGAACCGCAGCTGCGCGCGGGAACTCGGGACGCCGCGGCGCAGCACGGCCGGAGCCACCTCGGCGCAGCGCCGGGCGTAATCGCTCAGTTGTTCCTGGTAGGCCGTGAACGCCGCGCCGGGAGCGCCGCCGGCTTCGGCGAGGGCCCGTGCCAGGACGTAGGCCCCGACAACGGCCAGGGTGGTACCACCGCCGACCGCGGGCCCCGGGGCGTATCCGGCGTCGCCGACCAGTGCGACCCGGCCCCGCGACCACGAGTCGAGCCGGATCTGGCCGATCGAATCCAGGTAGAAATCCTCGGCGCGGTCCATTTCGTCGAGGAGCCGGGGGATCTCCCAGCCCTCGTTCCCGTACTCCGCCCGCAGCATCCGGCGCTGGGCGTCGATATCGCGGTGGTCGAAATCCGTTCCGCCGCGCCGCCGGAACAGGAAGACGGCGCGCGCCGCACCGGTCTGCCACACCGGGTACATCGCGGCGATCCGGTCCACCGCGTTGTACAGCACTGTCTGCTCCGAGAGCTCGCGATAGTTCGGCAGGGTGCCGACCGCGAGGTAGCCGCCGAGATGGTGCCGGAGCCGGTCCTCGGGCCCGAAGGCCAGCCGTCGCACTGTGGAGTGCAGGCCGTCGGCGCCGATGACGAGATCGAACCGGCCGGTGCGCCCGCTGTCGAAGGTGACGTCGACGCCGCGGGGGTCCTGGGCGAGGGTGGCGATCGAATCGCCGAAGCGGTACTCGACGCCGCTGCCGGTGGCCTCGTGCAGGATCGCTGCCAGTTCCCCGCGCATGATCTCCAGATGTCGCTCGTCGGCGAAGGCCGCGGAGAAATCGCGCAGATCCACCTCGATGGCGGATCTGCCCGGTCGCTCGTAGCGCAGCACCGACGTGTCGGTGTTCGCCGCCCGCAGTCGCGGCACCAGGCCCATCCGGTCCATCACTTCGGTGGCCGGAGCGAAGAGGTCCACCGCGTGGCCGCCCAGCCCCAGCCGGGGCCGGGGCGTCCGTTCCACCACGACCGGGTCGAATCCGAAGCGATCCAGCCAATACGCCAGCACCGGACCGGCCACGCTCGCGCCCGAGATCAAGATGTCCACAACCGCACCCCGTCATTTGTTTACTTATCGGTCGGTAAGTTACCTTACTTACCGCACGGTCGGCGCGCTAGAGTGGGCACCGTGCCCCGACCGCGATCCACCGAGACCCGAGAGCGCATCCAGGCAGTCGCGCTGGAACTTTTCGCCGAGCGCGGTATCGGCGAGACGAGCCTGCGCCAGATCGCCGAACGGCTCGAGCTGAGCAAGCCCGCGCTCTACTACCACTTCTCGTCGCGCGAGAATCTGCTGCGCAGTCTGGTGCAGCCGCTGGTGGACGATATCGAGACCATGATCGCCGCCGACGAGGTCCGATCCGGTGGTGCGACGGTGGACGCCCGGAGCCTGCTGGCGCGGTATTTCGATATCTCCTATGCGCACCGGGCCGTGACCGCGCTGCTGCTGCGCGATGCCGCCCCGCTGGGTGAACTGGGATTTCTGCGAAACGTGGTGGATTGGCGCCGGCGCCTCACCGCGCTGCTGGTGGGACCGGATGCCGATATCGCGGCCCGGGCGCGGGCCATCGTCGCGCTGGGCGGCCTCGGTGACTGTCTCGTTCTGCTGGCCGATACGCCGGTCGCCGAACTGCGCACCGCCGCCCTGGACGCGGCCTGTGCGGCACTGGGCTGCGAACCGGCGCGCTGACCCGGCCGGCGAGCCGATTCCGGCCCGGTATCACCCACGATGTCACCCGGACGTCGTAGGTTCGGCTCTATGACCACTTGGAGCGACTTCACCGCGGAGGCGCCGCGCATCAGTGCGATCTTCCGGCGCCGTCATATCGCGACCAGCAACCTGTGCATGCTGGCCACGCTGCGTTCCGACGGATATCCCCGGATCAGCCCGGTCGAGCCGATCCTCTTCGAAGAGAGACTGGTGATCGTCGGAATGCCCGGCACCACCAAATTCCTCGACCTCGCCCGCGACCCCCGGTTCTGCCTGCACACCGCCACGGTCGACACGATGGTGGCCGAAGGTGACGCGAAGCTGTTCGGCCTGGTGATCGACGATCCGGATACCGCCCTGCACGCCCGCTTCGCCCGGCATCTGTTCGAGGACAGCGGACTGGACCTCCGTGACCAGCCCTTCGAACACTTCTTCGTCGCCGATATCACCTCCGCGTCGGCGGTGGAGGTCGGCGACGATCTGTTGAAGGTCACCATCTGGAAGCCGGGCGAGGGGGAGCGGGTGGTGGAGAAGCGGTAACACCGCCGGCCGGATACCGCGGCGGGGCTCAGAGCACGCCCAGGAGCCGGAGGCCGGCGGTGGTTCCCGGGGCGGGCCACCAGGGCGACCGGGAGCGGGATCTCCGAATACGCCTGATATCGGCGCCGCGACGCCGGTGGGCGCGGGTATCAGTCGCCGCTGAACCGGGGCGCCCGGCGTTCCAGCATGGCCGATACCGCTTCATCGTGGTCGGCGGTGTGATGGGTGATGGCCTGCATGGCCGCGGAGAGTTCGAGCAGTGTTTCCAGGCTCTGGTGCTGGCCCTCGCGGAGTAGGCGTTTGGTCATCCGGAGGGCGTGCGGCGGATTGGCCGCGATCTCGGCGGCCAGGCGGTGCGCGCTGTCCAGGAGCCGGTCGGGTTCGACGACCTCGTTGACCATCCCCCAGTCCAGTGCCGTGGCCGCGTCGATCGCGGCACCGGTGAACGCGAGCTGATTCGCCCGGGCCATACCGACCGCCCGGGGTAGTAGCCAGGCGCCGCCGTCGCCGGGGATCAGCCCGAGTTTCACGAAACTCTCGGCGAACGTGGCCGTGGTCGCGGCGATACGCATATCGCACATCAGCGCCAGATCGCAGCCCGCGCCGATGGCCGGGCCGTTCACCGCGGCGATGGTCGGGATCTCGCAGTGGTACAGGGCCTTCGGGATCCGCTGGATGCCGTGCCGGTAGCCCTGGCGCAGATCGGCGGGAGCACCGCCGAACATGCCGGCCTTATCGCGCATGTGCTTGATGTTGCCGCCCGCGCTGAACGCGGTACCCGCGCCGGTGAGGATGGCCACCCGGACGGTGTGGTCGCGGTTGACCTCGTGGACCGCGCTCTCCAGGGCACCGATGGTGGCCTCGTCGGAGAGGGGGTTGCGCTGCTCGGGATTGTCGATGGTCCAGACGACGATATCGCCGGTGCGCTCGACGCGAACGGGTGCGGTCACGGATGCTCCTCGGGCCACGGTGGTGCGGGTGTCTCCGCAAACAATGCCCGATCGGTTCGGCCGCCGGGGGGCCGAGGTGGGGTTCGCGCCGGTGTCCGCGGGAGTGGGATCGGCGCCCGCGGGGCCGGGGTGGTCCGGCCGGTGTGCGTGTTCGCGGGTGAGTCGTGCGCAGTAGCCGGTCAGGTTGCGAGTGCGGGCCTCGACGCGCAGCAGCGTGTCATCGAGTTCCGCGGCGGAGAGGCCGGTGAGATCGAGGGTGAGCAAGGTGCCGACCACCTGCTCCAGGGCGCTTACCTGGTCCCGGAGCTCGGAGTTCGAACACATGTTCTAATGGTATCCGATTGCCGCGCCGGTTTCCCGGGGGCGTCCGCCGAGTCGATCGCAGCGGTGGCGAAACCCGCCTTATGAATGAGCTTGCACGATCATGCATAATCATCACATGGCTGATCTCACGGATATGCCCGACCGGACCGCGCCCCTGCGGGTGGCCGTCGCCGGTGCCAGTGGATACGCGGGCGGCGAAGTGCTGCGCCTGCTGCTGGCCCATCCGGAGTACCGAGCCGGGTGCCTCGAGATCGGGGCGCTGACCGCCGGTAACAACGCGGGAACCGCCCTGGGGGCGCTGCAGCCGCAGCTGCTCCCGCTGGCCGACCGGATCCTCGCCCCCACTACGGCCGCCGAACTCGCCGGTCACGATGTCGTCTTCCTCGGCCTGCCGCACGGGCAGTCGGCGGCACTGGCCGCCGAACTCCCGGATTCGACGGTGATCATCGACTGCGGTGCCGATTTCCGCCTCACCGACCCGGCGGCCTGGGACCGGTACTACGGCGGTCCGCACGCCGGCAGCTGGCCCTACGGCCTGCCGGAACTGCCCGGGGGGCGGGCCGCGCTGCGCGGTGCGACCCGGATCGCGGTACCGGGCTGCTACCCGACCGTCGCCAGCCTGGCGCTGGCACCCGCGGTGGCTGCCGGAATCGTCGAACCCACGGTGAACGTCGTCGCCGTCAGCGGAACCTCCGGCGCGGGCCGCAAACTGGATATCGGGCTGCTCGGTTCGGAGGTCATGGGATCGGCGCGAGCCTACGGGGTGGCCGGGGCGCACCGGCACACACCGGAGATCGCGCAGAACCTGTCCGCGGTGGCGGGCGCGCCGGTCCGGGTATCGTTCACGCCGGTGCTCGCGCCCATGCCGCGCGGAATTCTCGCCACCTGCACCGCGCCGGTGCGGGTGGACGCGGCGGAGGCCCGCACGGTTTACGAGAAGGCCTACGCCGACGAGCCGTTCGTCCATCTGCTTCCCGAGGGAGTACTGCCGCAGACGGGTGCCGTACTCGGCGCCAACGCGGTGACCCTGCAGGTCACCGTGGATCCCGACGCCGGTCAGCTGGTGGTGATCGGGGCGATCGACAATCTCACCAAAGGCACCGCCGGTGGCGCGGTGCAGTCCATGAACCTCGCGCTCGGCCTCGACGAGACCGCCGGGCTGTCCAATGTAGGAGTGGCACCGTGACCGCCGAGACCTCAGGCACCCTCGTTCACAACCAGGGCGTCACCGCCCCGCTCGGATTCCGGGCGGCGGGGATCGCCGCGGGGATCAAGGCCAGCGGCAAACCCGACCTGGCGCTGGTCTTCAACGAAGGCCCCGAGTACGCCGCGGCCGGAGTGTTCACGAGCAACAAGGTCAAGGCCGCGCCCGTGCTGTGGTCGCAGCAGGTCCTGAAGTCCGGCCGGTTGCGCGCGGTGCTGCTCAACTCCGGCGGGGCGAACGCCTGTACCGGGCCGCTGGGATTCCAGGACACCCACCGCACCGCGGAGGAACTGGCGACCGCGCTGAGCAACTGGGGCACCGAAACCGGCGCCGGGGAGATCGCGATCTGCTCGACCGGCCTGATCGGTGACCGGTTGCCGATGGACAAACTGCTGCCCGGCATCACCGAGATCGTGCACGAGATGGGCGGCGGGATGTCCGGGGGCAGCGATGCCGCGCACGCCATCATGACCACCGACACCGTGCCGAAAGAGGCCTCCCTGCACCATGCCGGGAAATGGAACGTGGGCGGGATGGCCAAGGGCGCGGGCATGCTGGCCCCGTCCCTGGCGACCATGCTGGTCGTGCTCACCACCGACGCGGTCGCCACCGCCGATCAGCTCGACAGCGCGTTGCGCAAGGCCACCCGCATGACCTTCGACCGGCTCGACGTGGACGGCTCGATGTCCACCAACGACACGGTGCTGCTGCTGGCCAACGGTGCCAGCGAGGTCGCCCCCACCCAGGACGAACTCGACGCCGCGGTCCTCGCGGTCTGCGACGATCTGGCCGGACAGCTGATGGCGGATGCGGAAGGGGTCACCAAGCGCGTGCTGGTGACCGTGCAGGGCGCCCACAGCGATGACGACGCCCTCGTCGCGGCACGCGTCATCGCCCGCGACAGCCTGGTCAAAACCGCCATGTTCGGGTCCGACCCGAACTGGGGCCGGGTGCTGGCCGCGGTGGGCACCGCTCCTATCGATCTGGATCCGGATCTGATCTCGGTGTCGTTCAACGGATCGCCGGTCTGCGTCGACGGTACGGGTGCTCCGGGAGCGCGTGAGGTGGATCTGAGCGGGGCCGATATCGCGGTGGTGGTCGACCTGCGGCTCGGCGCCGGATCGGCCACGGTGCGCACCACCGACCTGTCCTACGGATACGTCGAAGAGAACTCGGCCTACAGCTCATGACCGAAGCGATCCACGAACTGTCCGCGCTGGACAAGGCGCATACCCTGGCAGGCGCTCTGCCCTGGTTGCAGAAGTTCCGCGACAAGGTGGTGGTCGTCAAGTACGGCGGCAACGCCATGATCGACGACAACCTCAAACGCGCCTTCGCGGCGGATATGGCCTTCCTGCGGACCGTCGGTGTGCACCCGGTGGTGGTGCACGGCGGCGGGCCGCAGATCTCGGCCATGCTGAAACGCCTCGGATTGACCGGCGAGTTCCGCGGCGGATTCCGGGTCACCACGCCCGAGGTGATGGACGTGGTGCGGATGGTGCTGTTCGGCCAGGTCGGCCGGGAACTGGTCGGGTTGATCAACGCGCACGGGCCGTACGCGGTCGGGATCTCCGGTGAGGACGCCCGGTTGTTCACCGCTACCCGCCGCACCGTATTCGTCGACGGCGAGGCCACCGATATCGGCCTGGTCGGCGATGTCACCGATGTGCACCCGGATTCGGTGCTCGATCTCATTCGCGCGGGCCGGATCCCGGTCGTCTCGACCATCGCCCCCGACGCCGACGGCGTGGTCCACAACATCAACGCCGATACCGCGGCCGCCGCACTGGCCGAGGGGATCGGGGCCGAGAAGCTGGTGGTGCTCACCGATGTCGAGGGCCTCTACACGAATTGGCCGGACCGGTCGTCGCTGACCAGCGTGATCGATACCGACGCGCTGGCGGAGCTGCTGCCGTCGCTGGACGCGGGGATGGTGCCCAAAATGGAGGCATGTCTGCGCGCCGTCCGGGGCGGTGTCCCGGGTGCGCATGTCATCGACGGCCGGGTGCCCCATTCGGTACTGCTGGAACTTTTCACCGGGGAGGGCATCGGGACGATGGTCACACCGCCGGCGGACGAGGAAAACGGAGCCAGAGCATGAACACTGCGGAACTGCGGCAACGGTGGTCGAACGTGATGATGCGCAACTACGCCACCCCGGAGGTCGTGCTGACCCGGGGCACCGGCGCGGTGGTGTACGACGCGGACGGCAACCGCTATATCGATTTCGTGGGCGGCATCGCGGTCAACAGCCTGGGTCACGCGCACCAGGCGATCCTGGGCGCGGTGATGGATCAGCTCGGCACCCTGGGGCATGTGTCGAACCTGTACGGCAGCGAGCCGGTTGTCGAACTCGCCGAACGGCTGCTCGAATATTTCGGCGACGGCGACGGACGCGCGTTCTTCTGCAATTCCGGCACCGAGGCCAACGAGGCGGCGTTCAAACTGGCGCGGCTGACCGGCCGCCGCAAGATCATCGCCTGCGACGAGGCCTTCCACGGTCGCACCATGGGTGCGCTCGCGCTCACCGGCCAGCCCTCCAAACGGGCCCCGTTCGAACCCATGCCGCCCGGAGTCGTGCACATCCCCTACGGTGACGTCGGCATCCTGGAGCGGGCCGTCGACTCCGATACCGCCGCGGTGTTCCTGGAACCGATGCTCGGTGAGAGCGGTGTGGTGGTCCCCCCGATGGACTATCTGGTCCGGGCCCGCGAGATCACCGCCCGCCACGGCGCGCTGCTGATCCTCGACGAGGTGCAGACGGGTATCGGCCGGACCGGGAAGATGTTCGCCCACCAGTCCTTCGGGATCACTCCCGATGTGATGACGCTGGCCAAGGGGCTGGGCGCCGGGCTGCCGATCGGCGCAGTCCTGGCCACCGGGCACGCGGCCGAGCTGTTCACCCCGGGTCTGCACGGCACCACCTTCGGCGGCAACCCGGTCTGCGCGGCCGCGGCGCTGGCGGTGCTGCGCACCATCGAGGAGGAGGGCCTGCTCGAACATGTCGAGCAGGTGGGCAAGCGGATCGGCGACGGGATCGCGGTGCTCGAACATCCGCTGATCTCGGAGGTGCGCGGAGCGGGTCTGTTGATCGGCATCGAGCTCACGCATCCGGTGGCGCCGCGGGTCGAGGCCCGGGCGCGGGCGGCCGGGTATCTGGTGAACCCCGCCAAACCCGATGTCATCCGGCTGGCGCCACCACTGGTGCTCACCGAAACCCAGGCCGACAACCTGGTCCTGGATCTTCCGGTGATCCTCGACGATGTACTGGCCGAAACGAAAGGAACCCGGGGATGACCACCTCGATCCGGCCGGACACCGCCGTCCGGCATTTCCTCCGCGATGACGACCTCACCCCCGCCGAACAGATCGAAGTGCTGGCGCTGGCCGCCGAACTCAAGAAGAACCCGTTCTCGCGGCGCCCGCTGGAGGGCCCGCGCGGGGTCGGCGTGATCTTCGACAAGAACTCCACCCGCACCCGGTTCTCCTTCGAACTGGGTATCGCCCAGCTCGGCGGGCACGCGGTGGTGGTGGACGGTCGGACGACCCAGCTGGGTCGCGACGAAACCCTCGCCGATACCGGCCGGGTGCTGTCCCGCTACGTCGACGCCGTCGTCTGGCGCACCTTCGGCCAGCAGCGGCTGGAGGAGATGGCCGCGGGCGCCTCGGTCCCGGTGGTCAACGCGCTGTCCGACGAGTTCCATCCGTGCCAGGTGCTCGCGGATCTGCTCACCATCACCGAGCACAAGGGCGGGCTGAAGGGTCTGCGGCTGGCCTATTTCGGTGACGGCGCCAACAATATGGCGCATTCGCTGCTGGTGGGCGGGGTCACGGCCGGACTGCATGTGCGGATCGCCGCCCCGGCGGGCTTCCTTCCGGCGCCGGCGGTGGTGGCGGCCGCGCAGGCCCGGGCCGCGGAGACCGGCGGTACGGTCACCGTCACCGAGGACCCGGTCGCGGCGGCCGCCGGCGCCGATGTCCTGGTCACCGACACCTGGACCTCCATGGGACAGGAAAGCGACGGCCTCGACCGGGTGGCCCCCTTCCGGCCCTATCAGGTGAATACCGATCTGGTGGCCCGCGCGGCCGCCGATGCCCTGGTTCTGCACTGCCTGCCCGCGCATCGCGGCGAGGAGATCACCGACGAGGTGATCGATGGGCCGCGCAGTGTGGTGTGGGACGAGGCCGAGAACCGGCTGCACGCGCAGAAGGCACTGCTGGTGTGGTTGCTGGACCGTGCGGGCGCGCACCGGCGATGAGTGAGGCCCGTATCCATTCCACCGGCCCCGTCACCGCCCCCACTCGGGCCGGGCGGCAGTCACGGATCATCGCGCTGCTGGCCGCCCATCCGGTCCGCAGCCAGACCGAACTGGCCGGCCTGCTCGCCGCGGAGGGGATCGAGACCACCCAGGCGACCCTGTCCCGTGATCTGGACGAACTGGGCGCGGTGAAACTGCGGGCAGCCGACGGCGGTGCGGGCGTCTACATCGTTCCCGAGGACGGCAGCCCGGTACGCGGGGTCACCGGCGGTACCGGGCGGCTGGCGAAACTACTGGGTGATCTGCTGGTCTCCACCGATTCCAGTGGCAATATCGCGGTTCTGCGCACCCCGCCCGGTGCCGCGCATTTCCTCGCCAGCGCGCTGGACCGGGCCTCACTGCCCTATATCGTCGGCACGATCGCCGGTGACGACACCATCGCGGTGATCGCCCGCGAACCACTCACCGGCGCCGAGGTCGCGGCGAAAATCGAACAGCTCGCCTGACCGGACCGTGCGGCCGCGGGCCCGGCATCAGGCTCCGCGTGGCCGGTGCGCCGTCGGTAGCGGCGCCGGACGGCGCGGCGCGCCGTCCGGTGGCCGACCCAGCGTCCGGTGGTGGTCGAGCAGGCCGTTCAGCCGGTACCGGTGGTCGGTGTGAACGCCGCCGGTGGCGGTTCGACGAGGGTGCCGGTGGGATCGGGTCCGGGTCCGGGGGCCTGCCGGCCGGTGTCCGGCAGGGTTCGTGCGCCGGGGACCAGCTCCGGCATCTCCTGCCACGCCGGTTCCGCGGCCTGCAACTCCAGGCCGATGGCGATGAGTCCGGGTTCCGACCAGGGCATTCCGCCGAGCTGCATACCGAACGGCAGTCCGGTCGCGGCGGATCTGCCCACCGGCAGCGAGAGGACCGGGGCCCCGGCATAGTTGGCCCAGGTCACCGGCGCGCTGATATCGAACAGGTTGTCGAGTACGTCGGTGCGGGCCTGCCGGTCCCGGACCACCGTGGGCAGGATGATCGCGTCCAGGCCGTTCTCGGCGAGCAGCCGGTTGTAGTCGTGCTGGAAGCGGGTGCGGTCCCGTTCGAAGGTCAAGTACTCACCGGGCGCCGACAGGCTGGCCAGCCCGTTGCCGACCATCACCGCGGTATCCGGCCGGTACAGGGCGAGCTGATCGGCCCACTGCCGGTGGTATCGGCCGACCTCGAGGCTGTCGCCGAACTGGCCCGACGGCAGGGTCGGCATGGTGATGTCGCGGAGAGTGCCCCCGAGCCCGGTGACGAGGTCGAGGAAGCGCGCTGCCAGCGTGCCCAGGGCGTCCGGCAGCTGTGCCAGCATCCCCCGGTCGACACCGAAGCGGGTGGCCGCCAGCGGTTTCGCACCGCCGGCCGGGATCAGCGGATAGCCGCCCGCGGGTACCGGCGCCGCGGTGGCGGTCGCCCGGTCGCGGGGGTCGGCGCCGGATATCGCGGACAGTAGCAGCGCGGCGTCCGCGATACTGCGGGCCATCGGGCCGATGTGATCGCGGGAGGCGGTCGACGGGATCACGCCGTATTGGCTCACCTGACCGTAGGTCGGTTTGATCGCGCTGACGCCCGCGCGTGCGGAGGGGATCCGCAGCGAACCGCCGGTATCGGTGCCCAGCGCGAGCGGAGTGAACCGGGCGGCCAGTGCGGCCGCGTTCCCGCCGGAGGAACCGCCGACGATGGCGGCGGTATCCCACGGGTTGCCGACCTGCGGGCAGATGAGCCCGAGGGCGAATTCGTCGGTATGGGTATGGCCGAGCAGCACCACACCCTGGTCACGGAGCCGGCGCCAGACCGTGGCGTCGCCGGCGGAGATATTTCCGGCCAGCACTCGGCTGGACGCGGTGACGGGCAGCCCGGAGACGGCGAACAGATCCTTCAGGGCGAGCGGCAGTCCGCACAGCAGCGGTGCGCCGCCGGCCGCCAGTCGCTGCCCCGCCTGTTCCGCCTGATCGTAGGCGATCTCCGGATAGGTCCGGACCCAGGCGTTGATCGGGCCGTCGAACTCGGCACTGCGCCGCAGGCAGGCGTCGAGGAGTTCACGCGGATGCAGTCGCTTGGCCTGGAGCAGCGAGGCCGCCTCGACCGCCGGCAGCAGGGCCGGATCGGTGGCGGTGATACGGGTGGGGTCGGGTAGCGCGAGCGGATCGGCCCGGGCGGTGAGTGCCGGACCCGCGGCGGCCGCGAACAGCCCGGCTCCCGCCGCCCGGACGAAGGCCCGCCGGGACAGGCGCGCGGTCATCCCGCGCTCCGTCCGGAATGGAAGGGCCGGACATTGGTAGGTACCGCTACCGTGAGTTCGGAATCGGGGTCGAGGGACCCGGTGCCGACGGCACCGGCTCGTTGGCGGTCGGCGCATGTGATGTTGCCCCCGGCGCGTTCGGGAGCTCCCAGAAATCGCACCAGCGCAACATTAGTAGGACGTGATTGCGTCGAATTGCGCAGGGCGGGCTGTGATGTTGCCCGGCCGCGGCCGGGTTCAGTGGTTGTTCACCAGTTCCTGCAGGAGCGGTGTGGCGAGGTCGAGGCCCAGTGTTCCTACGGTCAGAGCCGCGTTTCCCAGGGTCACGACGATGATCCCGATAGTGTCGTAGTTGTCCATCGCCCATTGCTGCAATGTCTGCACGGTCTCACTCCTCTCCGGTTCACGAGCGCGAGTGGTGTGATCAGCGTCTCATAATCCGTGCCGGCGGCCAACGGTTGATTCTTCACCCGGGCCCCTGGGCGGGCTATCGTTCGCGCAGGTCGTTATGGGTGTCCACCCCGGTTGTGAATGAGATTGCACGGTCATGCATAATCATTTGTAGCGGTGGAGTGAGCCGGACCGGCAACGGGCCAGCATACTGCTGGAGATCATTCGCCGAACCCGGGCGACCGGCAGCCCGCGAAGACAGCAGACCCACGTACTCATCCGAGGAGCACCAAGAACATGTCCGATCGCGTCGTACTCGCCTACTCCGGTGGGCTGGACACCTCCGTGGCCATCAGCTGGATCGGCAAGGAGACCGGCGCCGAGGTCGTGGCGGTGGCCATCGACCTGGGGCAGGGCGGCGAGGATATGAACGTGGTGCGTCAGCGCGCCCTGGACTGCGGTGCCGTGGAGGCCGTCGTGGTCGACGCCCGCGACGAGTTCGCCGACGAATACTGCCTGCCCACCATCCAGGCGAACGCGCTCTACCAGGCCGAATACCCGCTGGTTTCGGCCATCAGCCGGCCGCTCATCGTCAAGCATCTCGTGGAGGCCGCGAAATTCCACGGCGCCTCCACCGTCGCCCACGGCTGCACCGGCAAGGGCAACGACCAGGTCCGGTTCGAGGTCGGCATCGGCGCGCTGGCGCCCGACCTGAACGTCATCGCCCCGGTCCGCGACTACGCCTGGACCCGGGAGAAGGCCATCGCCTTCGCCGAGGAGAACAAACTCCCGATCAACGTCACCAAGAAATCGCCGTTCTCCATCGACCAGAACGTCTGGGGCCGCGCGGTCGAGACCGGGTTCCTCGAGGACCTGTGGAACGCGCCCACCAAAGACGTCTACGACTACACCACCGATCCGACCGTCAACTTCGAGGCGCCCGACGAACTGATCGTCACCTTCGACCGGGGCGTGCCCGTCGCCATCGACGGCCGTCAGGTCAGCGTGCTGGAAGCGATCACCGAGCTGAACACCCGCGCGGGCCGCCAGGGCGTCGGCCGGCTCGATATGGTCGAGGACCGGCTCGTCGGTATCAAGAGCCGCGAGATCTACGAGGCGCCGGGCGCCATCGCTCTGATCACCGCGCACCGGGCGCTCGAGAGCGTCACCCTGGAACGTGAACTCGGCCGGTACAAGCGGCAGGTCGAACAGCGCTGGGGCGAGCTGGCCTACGACGGTCTCTGGTTCTCGCCGCTCAAGCGGGCCCTGGACGCCTTCGTCGCGGAAACCCAGCAGCACGTCACCGGTGATATCCGGATGGTGCTGCACGCCGGCAATGTCGTCGTCAACGGCCGCCGCAGCGACCAGTCGCTGTACGACTTCAACCTGGCGACCTACGACGAGGGTGACACCTTCGACCAGTCCCTCGCCAAGGGCTTCGTGCAGATCCACGGCCTGTCCTCGAAGGTCGCCGCGAAACGCGATCTGAACCAGAAGTAGTCACGACGAACTGATCACCACCCGGGCCGGGGGAAACCGGCCCGGGTGATTACCGTGGGACGACAGTCGGCACGGCACATCGAGACGTGGGAGAGGCAGTGGGCACCAACGAAGGCGCGTTGTGGGGCGGGCGGTTCGCGTCGGGTCCCGCCGAGGCGATGGCGGCGCTCAGTAAATCGACCCAGTTCGACTGGGTGCTCGCGCCCTACGACATCCGCGCCTCCAAAGCGCACGCCCGGGTACTGAACAAGGCGGGGCTGCTGTCGGAGAGCGATCTGACCGGTATGCTCGCCGGCCTGGACGGGCTCGCCGCCGACGTCGAATCCGGGGCCTTCGCCCCGGCGGAATCCGACGAGGATGTGCACGGGGCCCTGGAGCGGGGGCTGATCGAACGGGTCGGCGCCGAGCTCGGTGGCCGGTTGCGGGCCGGGCGGTCCCGCAACGACCAGGTCGCGACCCTGTTCCGGATGTGGCTGCGCGACGCGGTCCGGCGTATCGCGGCCGGCCTGGTCACGGTGGTGGACGCACTGGTGGCCCAGGCGGGTGCGCACCCGGACGCGGTGATGCCCGGCAAAACCCATCTGCAGGCCGCGCAGCCGGTACTGCTGGCCCATCATCTGCTGGCCCATGCCCATCCGCTGCTGCGCGATATCGACCGGCTGCGTGATTTCGACCGGCGTGCCGCGGTGTCCCCGTACGGTTCGGGCGCCCTCGCGGGGTCCTCGCTCGGGCTCGATCCGGAGGCGATCGCGGCGGAACTGGATTTCACGGCGGCCGCCGCGAATTCCATCGACGCCACGTCCTCGCGTGACTTCGCGGCCGAGGCGGCGTTCGTGCTGGCGATGATCGGGGTCGACCTGAGCCGGATGGCCGAGGAGATCATCGTCTGGAGCACCGCCGAATTCGGGTACATCACGCTGGCCGACGCCTGGTCCACCGGCTCGTCGATCATGCCGCAGAAGAAGAACCCGGACGTCTCCGAGCTCACCCGCGGTAAGGCGGGCAGGCTGATCGGTAATCTCACCGGCCTGCTCGCGACCCTCAAGGCGCAGCCGCTGGCCTACAACCGCGATCTCCAGGAGGACAAGGAGCCGCTGTTCGATTCGGTGGCGCAGCTGGAGCTGCTGCTGCCGGCCATCGCCGGGCTGGTGTCGACCCTGACCTTCCATACCGGCCGGATGGCCGAACTCGCGCCCGCCGGTTTCACGCTGGCCACCGATATCGCCGAGTGGATGGTGCGCCACGGGGTGCCGTTCCGGGTGGCGCACGAGGCGGCCGGTGCCTGCGTCCGGACCGCGGAGGCCCGGGGCGTGGGGCTGGACGAACTGACCGATGCGGAGTTCGCGGCGGTCGATCCGGCGCTCACCCCCGAGGTCCGGGAAGTGTTGACGGTCGGCGGGTCGGTGGCATCGCGCAATGCCCGCGGCGGGACGGCGGGGGAGCGGGTGCGGGAACAGCTGGCGGAGGTCCGGCAGGCGGCCGACGAGATTCGCGCCTGGCTGGACTGAACCTCGGATGAGGCCTCGCCGATATCGGCGAGGCCGATCGGGAGGAACCTGATGTCGAAGGCTTGCGCATTCGACCGCCCGCAGCCTTCCCGGCTTCGGAGTCATCTGGTCTCCACCGGTTTGCCGGAACACCAATCATGATGTGCTTACGTGGATATGCGCATTCAACTATTTGATGCGCCGATCGCTGCGGCAAGCGGACCGCCCGGGAAACAAGGACGGCAGAAGGACTATCTGCGGTCGGGTGGGGGTCAGTCGGCGGGTGCGCGGTGCGCGCCCGCCACCTCGAGGACACCCGGGAACCAGGGGCTGAACTCGTCGGGCCGATCGCGCAGTTCGGCCTGCAACGCCGACGGGGTAACCCAGCGGTAGGCCGCGACCTCCGCCGGGTCCGGTACCGGATCGGCGTCGTCGAGCCGGCCCACCAGTACGTGATCCCATTCGTGTTCCACATACCCCGTCCGCGGGTCCTCGGCGCGGTAGCGGTAGACGCCGACCTCGGTCAGCGGCACCCGCAGGCCCATCTCCTCCGCGAGCCGGATACCGGCGGCCTCGCCGACAGGTACACCCGGGGCCGGGTGGCCGCAGCAGGTGTTGGACCAGCGCGCCGGGAACCGGGTCTTACCGGCGGCACGCTGTTGCAGCAGCGTCCGCCCGGCCGTATCGAAGATCAGGACCGAGAAGGCCCGGTGCGGTACACCCGGGGAGCGGTGGGCCTGCGCGACCGGCAATGAACCGACGGTGTTGCCGGCCGCGTCCACGAGTTCGACGAGCAGCGACTCCCGATCGATGCCCGCCGGCGGGTGCGCGGGAGTCGGAGTAGGGGTCGCGTCGGTCACGATCCCCACCCTATCGGCGCGGGCCGCGAGGTTCCGCGCCGGTGACGGGTACATGATGTAGATGTCACAACGGACCCTCGGGACCGGCGTGGGATATGGCAGGCTTTGTGCATACCTCGGTGTCGTGAGGTATGCCATGCCACGTGTAGGGCTGGGAGCGGAACGTGAAGTTGAGTGTGCGAGGTTTGGTGGGATCGGCGCAGCGGGTGATGGCCACCGCGCACAACGGTCTCGAGGTGATCCGCTTCGGCGGGCTCGGACGCGATACCGATTCCTCGCCGTTCGACGTCGTCGAGCGACGCTCCATGTATCGGCTGCGGCGCTATTTTCCCGGCGGGTCCGGCGGCGGTCCGGTGGCCCTGTTCGTTCCGCCGCTCATGGTCAGCGCGGATATCTGGGATGTCAACGGCGACGACGGCGCGGTGGGGATTCTGCATCGCGGGGGAATCGACTGCTGGGTCGTCGACTTCGGCTCACCCTCCTCGGAGGAGGGCGGCTGGAAGCGGGATCTGGCCGACCACGTCCTCGCGGTGAACAGCGCCATCGACAGCGTCTGCGCGGCCACCGGCCGCAGTGTCCACCTCATGGGGTATTCGCAGGGCGGGATGTTCGCCTACCAGGCCGCCGCGTACCGCTCGGGGAAGGGTATCGCCAGTATCGTGACCTTCGGCAGTCCGGTGGATATCGTCGCCGGGATGCCGCTGGGGCTGCCGCATGCGGCGGTCAGCGATCTGGTGGACTTCGCCGCCGACCACGTGGTGCCCCGGCTCCCCATCACCGACCGGATGGTGCGGATCGGATTCCAGATGCTGGACCCGGTGAAAACCGCCAAGGCCCGGATAGATTTCCTGCGCCAGCTGCACGACCGGGAAGCGTTGCTGCCGAAGGAACGGCAGCGCCGGTTCCTGGCCAACGAGGGCTGGATCGGTTACGCCGGTCCCGCGGCCGCCGATCTGCTCAAACAGTTCGTCGTCCACAACCGGATGATGCTCGGCGGGTTCGTCATCCGGGATCAGCCGATTTCGCTGGCCGATCTGAAATGCCCGATCCTGGCGTTCGTCGGCGAGGTCGACGAAATCGGCCAGCCGGCGGCGGTGCGCGGTATCGTGCGGGCCGCGCCGCGGGCCGAGGTCTACGAGTCCACCGTCGTCTCCGGTCATTTCGGCCTGGTCGCGGGATCGGTGGCGACCCGGTTCACCTGGCCGCAGGTGCGCGAATGGGTCGGCTGGGTGGACGGCGTCAACGCGCTGCCCGAGGAAATCGTCCCCATGGCCGACCATGTCCCGGTGGATCTGCCCCGTTCGGCGCTGCGCCGGGCCGTGCACACCGCCGCCGCCCTGGCCGAGGCGGGCGCGGAGATCGGGCGCACCTTCGAACATCTGGCCGCCAACACCGTGCGCGGTTCGGTCGGGGCGGTCGAGGGTGCGGCGCGCACCCTGCCCCGGCTCACCCGCCTCGGCATGATCCAGTCCGATACCCGGATCTCGATCGGGCGGCTCATGGCCGAGCAGGCTCGGCGCGCCCCGAAGGGGGAGTGCTTCCTCTTCGACGACAGGGTGCACACCAATGCCGCGGTGGACGCCCGGATCGACAATGTCGTGCGCGGGCTGATCTCGGTCGGTATCCGCCCGGCCACCCGGGTCGGTGTCGTCATGGAGACCCGGCCCAGCGCTCTGGTGACCCTGGCGGCGCTGTCGCGGATCGGGGCGGTGGCGGTGCTGCTGGCGCCGGAGAGCGAATTGACCTCGGCGCTGGAGCAGACCGGGACGATGATCCTGGTGTCCGACCCGGAGAACGTCCGCCATGCGGTCGCGACCGGCGCGCGGGTACTGGTTCTCGGCGGTGGCGATTCGCGCGGGCTGGCTGTGCCCGCGGGGACCGATCTGGTCGACCTGGAGCAGGTGGATCCCGAGCGTGTGCGGTTGCCGGGTTGGTACCGGCCGAATCCGGCGCGGGCGCGGGAACTGGCGTTCATCCTGGTGACAGGAGTGGGCGACCGGCTCGACATCAAATACATCACCAACCATCGCTGGGCGCTGTCGGCGTTCGGTACCGCCTCGGCCGCGGACCTGGACCACAAGGACACGGTGTACTGCCTGGCGCCGCTGCACCATTCGTCGGGGCTGCTGGTGAGCCTGGGCGGGGCGATCGCCGGGGGGAGCCGGATCGCACTGGCCCGATCGCTGGATCCGGCGCGGTTCGCCGAGGAGGTCCATCGCTACGGGGTCACCGTCGTCACCTACACGTGGACGATGTTGCGCGATATTCTCGACGCCGAGGTCTTCCCCCAGGGGCACGCACATCCGGTGCGGTTGTTCATCGGCTCCGGGATGCCCGCCGGACTGTGGCGGCGCACCCTCGAACAGTTCCCGCCGGCCCGGGTGCTCGAGTTCTACGCCTCCATCGAGGGCGATGTGGTGCTGGCGAATGTGCCGGGGGTGAAATTCGGGTGCAAGGGCCGTCCCGTACCGGGCACCGCCCGGGTGGAACTGGTGGCCTTCGACCCGGACACCGGCCAGATCTTGCTGGACGACAACGGGTTCGCCCGGCGCTGTGCCGATAACGAGGTCGGTCTGCTGATCGGCTCCACCGGGTCCACGTCCGACCTGTCGCGGGGCGGGCTACGCGGTGTATTCGAGGCCGGGGACTCCTGGCTGCCCACCGAGAACCTGTTCCGCCGTGATACCGACGGTGACTACTGGCTGGTGGATCGCATCGATACGGTGATCCGCACCCGCCGCGGCCCGGTCTTCACCCAGCCGATCGTGGACGTGCTCAACGATATCGCCGCGGTCGATATGGAGGTGGCCTATCCCCTGGACGCCGGGAACCGGACACTGGCCGTCGCGGCGGTGAGCGAACGGCCGGGTTTCCGGCTCGAAGCGCAGGACCTCACCGAAGCGCTGCGTTCACTGGCGCCCGATCAGCGTCCCGATGTGGTGTATGTGGTCGACGAGATCCCGCGCAGCCTCTCGTTCCGGCCCTCGGCGCAGGCGGTCCAGCGGGCCGGCGCTCCCGGGCCCGGACCCCGGACCTGGTGGTACGAGCCGGAATCCGAGAGCTACGAGGTGCTCACCGACGCCGACCGGCTGGGGCTTCCCACCTGATCCCCCGCCACTCTCAGCACCGGTACGCGGTGACCGCCTCGAGTACCCGGTCGAGCTGGTCGCCGGTGAGCATGGGCCACAGGGGAAGCCGCACGATGGTCGCCGCGAAGCGGGCGCTGCGAGTGCAGGGCGCCGGGGTCCGCCCGTATTTGAGCCCGGCAGCGCTGGAATCCAGCGGCACATAGTGGAACGGCGCGACGATCTGGCGGTCGGCGAGATGCCGGATGAGCCCGTCTCGTGCTTCCTCGGTGGGCATCCGCAGGTAGAACAGGTGCGCGGTATGCCGCCGGTCGGGCGGCACCGTCATCGGTACGACACCCTGACCCGCCGCCCACGAGGCGAGCCCGGCCGCATAGGTGTGCCAGACCCGATGCCGGGCCCGCTGGATGGCATGGAACTCGGTCAGCTGCGCGTCCAGGACGGCGGCGTTCAGCTCGCTGGGCAGATAGCTGGAGCCGATATCCTGCCAGGAGTACTTGTCGACCTGTCCGCGCAGGAACCGCGCGCGGTCGGTGCCCTTCTCCCGGATGACTTCGGCGCGGCCCATCAGGATGTCGTCGGAGAGCAGCAGGGCGCCGCCCTCACCGCAGTGCACGTTCTTGGTGTCGTGGAAACTCTGGGTCCCGAGGGTGCCCAGTGTCCCGAGCGCCCGCCCCCGCCAGGTGCCTCCCAGTCCATGGGCGTTGTCCTCGATGAGGGCGAGACCGTGGCCGTGCGCGAGGTCTTGGAGCGCCGCCATATCGGCGGCCACTCCGCCGTAGTGCATCACCACGATCGCCTTGGTGTGATCGGTGATCGCCGCCGCGGCCGCCTGCGGGTCGATATTGCCGGTACTCGTGTCTATATCGACGAAAACACAGGTCGCGCCGTGTACAGCGAAGGCGGTGGCGGCCGAGGTGAAAGCGAAGCTCGGCACGATCACCTCGTCGCCCGGGCCCAGCTCCAGCAACAGTGCAGCCAATTCCAGCGCATGAGTGCACGATGTGGTCAGCAGGACGTGGGGCGCGCCGGTGATCGCGGCGAGTTTCGCGGTCGCCGCCGCGGTGAACGGGCCGTCACCGTGACAGTGGTCGGAGTGCAGGACGGCCGAGACATTCGCCAGTTCCGCCGCGGACCGATAGGGCCGGCTGAAGATGATCCGGCCGCTCACCTCGCCGCGACCTCGGCGCGCGGCCGCTCGGGATGACACGCCGTATCGCCCGGGGGCCGGGGAGTGGGCGAGTCGACGGTCAGGTACAGCGGTTTGCCGACCAGGATGTGCAGCACCACGCCGAGGTATTCGGCGATCAGTCCCAGCGAGAAGAGCAGGGCTCCCGAGCACAGCAGCAGGACGACAATGATCGACGCCCAGCCTTCCGGGTTGTCGTCGCCGGTGAGCGCCGCGTGAATGATGACGGCCGCCAGTGCCGATCCGGCCACCGCCAGTGTCAACCCGAGCAGGCTCACCACCCGCAGACCGCGGGTTCCCGAGCACAGCACCATCTTCCAGAACAGTGAGAACAGCCGCCGGTAGTCGTAACCCGATTCGGCGCGGCCCTCGCTGCGCAGCAGGACCGGTGCGGTGGCGGTACGACCCACCACCCAGGTCAGGGCCACGTCGAGATAGGCGCCGTTGGCGGCCACCTCGGCGAGCCGGCGGCCGATATCGCCGCGGATGAGCCGGAAGCTCTCGAAGCGGGTGGAGGCCGGAAAAGCGAAAAGCGTGGCCAGCAGCAGTTTCGCGCCACGTGAGGTGAGGTTGCGCAGCGGTCCGTGCGGCCGGGTGTTGGTGGGCCGGGAATACACCAGATCGGCACGTTCCCGGTACGCGGTATCGAGGAAATCGGCGATATAGGCGGGGTCGTGCTGGCCGTCCTCGTCCATCGTCACCACCCACCGGCCCCGGGCCGCCGCCATACCCGCGATGGTGGCGGCGTCCTGACCGTAGTTGCGGCTCAACCAGATGGCCCGTACCTGCGGGTATTCGGCCGACAGGCCCTGCAGCACCAGATCTGAGTGGTCGGGTCCGTGATCGTGCACGAGCACGATGTCGTCGACCCGGAAGCGCAGCCCACCGGCGGTGGTCGTGGGTGCGGCCAGCCCGTCGAGCTCCCGGACCAGCCGGGCGATCGTATGTTCGCCGCGATATACCGGCACGACCACGGAAACCCGGCATACTTCGGGCGAATCGGAATTCGCGGCGGTGCCCGCACCGGCCGAACCGGTATCGGACGGTAACGGGACGGCGGCGCCGGTGCGCGGGGTCCGGCCGGTCGGCGCGGAGGCGGAGCTGGGCGAAAACGGCATTGGCGAGATCGACTTTCGACGGAGGATAACGCGTTGCCGGGTCTCGATGACGCTGGTGAGCCCGAGAAATGCGAACTCTAGCAGGTGCACCCGGTGTGTCGCCGCCGGATCCGAATGCGCGTCGTTCCGGGCGCGGAGCCCGCCCGGGGCGGTAAGGTCTGGGATCCGTGGCGGATGGTCGAGCGGGTGATCGGCGAGATGTGCTCCGGTGGGCTCTGGTGTGCGCGGCCGGGGTGGTCGCCGCGTATTCCGCCGTGCTACTGGCGAACTCCCGGCACTTCTACACCGACGACACCGAGGCCCAGTACGCGCCGCTGTGGGTGATGACCGGCCGCTCCCTGTGGGAGGGGAGATTTCCGGTTCTCGCACCCGAGCACTGGCTCGCGGGAAACTACGCGATAGAGGAAGCCGGGCTGCTCAATCCGCCGCAACTGCTCATCGGTCTGCTGTCGGTCACCGTCGACGATCTGGCCCTGTACGCGACCCTGGTGAAACTGATGTTCGGGGTGATCCTGGGACTCGGGGTCTACCGGGTATGCCTCGCCTACGGCGGGCGTCCCGCCTGGTCGGCGGTGGCGGGAGTGGCCTTCCCCTGCAGTGGTTTTCTGCTGTTCTTCGACGCCGCCAGCTGGATGACCGCGTTCACCGGGACGGCGTGGCTGGTGCACGCGTGGGCGTCCGGGGTGCGCTATACCCGCGGGCGTGGCGGGCCGATCCCCGTGTTCGTGTTCCTGTACCTCACGATTTCGGTGCAGTACGTCTTCCCGGCGGTCGAGGCCGCCGTGCTGTTCGGCTGTGTCCTGGTGGGCGAGTACGGGTACCGGCGGGAATGGGCACCGGTACTCCGGCTCGCCCTCGTTTCGGTGTGCGCGGGTCTGGCGGGCCTGGCCACGTACCTGCCGAGTCTGCTCACCGCCGACGTCACCTGGCGCGGAGCCTCGGAGATCCACAACGACCAGTTCCTCACCGTGCCGTGGTCGGAATCCTTGAACGCCAGCCTGCCGAGCACGCTGCCGGCCTTCACCTCGTGGTGGGGATATGTGCAGCCGCTGCCGATGGTCTACATCGCCTGGTTCCTGGTGCCGGCGCTGGCATTCGTAGACTGGCGGCGGGCGCGCGATGCGGCACGGGAGCTGATGGGGCCCGCGCTGTTCGCCGTGCTGATGCTGTTGTGGACCGCCGGTCCCGGGACCATGGGACCGTTGCGCTGGCCCGCCCGGGTGCTGCCGATGCTGGCGTTGGCGCTGTTGGTGCTGGTATGTGTGCTGCTCGGGCGGTACGGCACGGTATCGGGAATCCGCCGTCGGGGTCTCGCCGCGGGCGCGCTGCTGGTGCTGTTGCTGTTGCGGTCCCTGGGCGCCGCCCCGGAGATCGCGGTGGCGCATCTGGTGGCGGCGGCGGTGCTCGGCGCGCTCGGCGCGGCCGTCGTGGCGCTGGCCCGGCGCCACGGCCCGGCGGCGGCGTGCCTGCTGACATTGGCCGCGGTGGCGCCGATCGCCTACGTCCAGGTACTGGCCGCGCAACCGACTCCGATGAGCTGGGAGCTGCCGGCGAAACGGTCGGAGATGAAGGCCGCGTTTCCCGAGTTCGACGGGACCACACTGCAATTGGGAGACCGGGCGCTGATTCCGGCCGGCGACCGCACGCTCGGTGGCGCCTACGGCTCGCTGGCATTCGGCAACTACGCCGAGAACCTGGAACTCGACTACGTAGGCGGCTACACCCCCAACGGGCATTTCCACTTCGGTCATCTGCTGTGTATGCGCTGGGACAGCAGTGTCTGCCCGGACGCCTACCGCCGCGCCTTCGCCCCCGAACCGGAAACCGGGCTGCCGCCGGTGGACCTGATGCTGGTCGACCGGGTCGTCCTGCAACGCGCCCTGTACCCGGTGGCGCGGAACGAGCCGGCCCCCACCGGCTGGAAATGGGTCGACTACCCCGGCCATGAGAACTACATCGAGGTATTGGAACGCGAGTCCGGGCCGGTCTCCGGCCGGACCGGGCGGGTGGCCCACAGCGAAGGTGTCGAGGTGGGTGCCACCACGGAGTCCGCGACCACCAGCCGCGTGCGGGTGGACTCACCCACCGGCGGCCGTCTGGTCTTCGCCCGGCTGGGCTGGCCCGGGTACCGGGCCCATCTCGACGGCCGCCCGCTGCCCATCGATGTGGTGGCGGACAGTTTCGTCGCGGTGGATATCCCGCCCGGTACCCGCGCCGGCGAACTCGACCTCACCTGGCGGCCGCCGGGCTGGAAGATCGGCGCCGCGAGCGCGGCCATGGGCGTGCTCGGACTCCTCGTGCTGCAGGCGGCGTTCGTGACCACGGCCCGCCGGCGCCGCGATACCCCACCGGAGCTGCCCGCCGAGGAGCCCGTGGCCGGGCAACCGGATCTGCTGGCCGTCCGATCATGACCGGCCACCAGAACCCGGCCGGCGCCGCCGCAGGTCATCCGGTGCCGACCGCCACCGCACCGCACCGATCGTCCACCGGCGGTGATCCGCCGGATCCCGCCCCCACCGTGGATCCGGAGCTTGTACCGGATTCCCGCCCCGGGCCGCTGTTGCGCCTGCTGCGCCGGCAGGAACTCGCGTTCGCCGTGGTCGGAGCCGTGAACACGGTGATGGGAATCGGCCTCACGGTCGCCTGGCTGCAGGTGCTGGGCCCCTCGGTGCCGCCGTCGGCCGGGGTGGGGGCCGCTTATCTGACCGGAATCGGCATCGCGTTCTTCCTGCATCGCCGGTTGGTCTTCCGGGTGCGCGGCCGGGTGGTGCGCGATTTCCTCGGATTCGCCGCGGTGAACTGCGGTGGTCTGCTCGCCAACGCCCTCCTGCTCGAACTCGCCGTATCCGGGCTCGGCTTTCCGCGGGCCCCGGCTGCCGTCGTGGTGATGGGCGCGGTGGCCGTGGGCACCTACTTCGGCCACCGGTTCATCTCGTTCCGCCGACCGGTAGTTTGATTCCCATGTCGGAGGAAACCATCCTGGATCCCACCCTGCTCGCACTGCTGGCCTGCCCGCAGGACAAGGGCGCCCTGCACCTGGTGCGCACGGCCGACGGCGCGGATGTGCTGTACAACCCGCGCCTGCGGCTGGCCTACCCGATCGACAGCGGTATCCCGGTGCTGCTGGCCGACGAGGCGCGCACCGTCGAGGACGCCGAACACACGGAGTTCGCGCGCCAGTTCGGCGAATGAGCGGCCGGGTCAGGATTCGCGGCCGGGCCGCCGGTCCCGGCCGATATCGCCCGTGAGGTAGCGCTGAACAGTGGGGCCCACCGCGGTGACCACCTCGTCCAACGGCAATTCCGCCATCGCGCCGAGGTGCAGAATCTTGCGGGTGAGCACCAGCCCGGTGATCTGCGATGCCACCAGGCCCACCCGGACCCGGCCGTCGTCGGTCTCGGTGGCTATGCGCCGCCGTACCCGCTCCAGAATCACCGACAGCAGGAAATCCCTGGTCAACGAGCTGTCGCCGCCTGCGACCATGGTGCGCACCAAGGCCACCGCGCCGGTGCCCGCCGGGGAATCCCACAATCCGACGACGGCCCGCACGATGGTCTCGCCGAGCCGGTCCACCGGTGCGGCGTCGAACTGCCGCAATACCACTTCCGGATCGACCGGCAGTTCCACGACTGCCCCGAACAGATCCTGTTTCGTTCCGAAGTAGTGGTGTACCAGCGCGGGGTCCACGCCCGCATCCGCGGCCACCGCCCGGATCGAGGTCTTGTCGAATCCGCTCCGCGCGAACCGTTCCCGCGCGGCGGACAGGATCGCGTCCCGGGTCTCCGGCCGGCCGGGTCTCCGGCCGGACCGGCCCGCCGCTGGGCCGCCGGAACCGGCCGGACTCATACGGTCCGGCGCCGCAGTGTCGCCGCGCCCAGGGCCAGCGCCACGGCCGCGAAGGCCGCGACGACCGCCAGATCCCACCACATGGCGGCACCCGGCTCGGCGTGTAACGACACTTCCTGCAACGCGTCCACCGCATAACTCAGCGGCAGGAGATCACTGATGACCCGCAGCCAATCCGGCAGTTGTTCGCGCGGGACCAGCAGCCCGCACAGGAAGATCTGCGGGGCCGCCACCACCGGCATGAACTGCACCGCCTGGAACTCGGTCCGCGCGAACGCGCTGCACAGCAGGCCCAGTGCGACACCCAGCATCGCGTCCACCATCGCGATGAGTACCACCCACGCGGGGCTGCCGGCGGAGTAGAGGTCCAGCAGACCGAAGGAAACCAGGCATGCCACCGTGGCCTGCGCGGCGGCCGCGATCGAGAACGCGGTCCCGTAACCGGCCAGCAGGTCGAGTTTGCTCAGCGGCGTGGTGAGCAGTCGCTCCAGCGTGCCGGAGGTGCGTTCGCGCTGCATCGCGATCGCGGTGATCAGGAACATCACGATGAAGGGCAGGATGCCCAGCATGCTGATCCCGACGCGGTCGAACAGGCTCGTCGTCTGCTGCGGCCCAGCCGGGGTGTTCTGATAGATGAAGTAGAGCAGCGTCATCAGCGCCGCAGGCACCACCAGGATCATGGCCACGGTCCGGCGGTCGTTGCGCAATTGCCGCAGGATCCGGCCGGTGGTCGCGGCATAGGCCCGCAGCGGCCGGGGTCCGGACGCCGGAGCCGGTGTCCGGGCGGCGGGGCCGGGATGTCCCGGAGCCGCCGCGGTGCGCTGGTCGCTCATGCGGGTGCTCCCATCGTGATGAGGGCGAGAAACGCCTCTTCCAGGTTCTGCTCTCCGGTGCGTTCGCGGAGTTCGGCCGGGCTGAGCTGCGCGAGCAGGTGCCCGTCGCGCATCAGCAGCAGCCGGTCGCAGTGTTCGGCCTCGTCCATCACATGGCTCGAGACCAGCAGTGTGGTGCCCGCGGCGGCCAGTTCGCGGAACTGTTTCCACAGGTCCACCCGCAGTACCGGGTCCAATCCCACCGTGGGCTCGTCGAGGACCAGCAGATCGGGAGCGGCCACCAGTGCACAGGCCAGCGACGCCCGCGTCCGCTGCCCGCCGGACAGTTCGTCACCGCGCTGGGCGCCGTGGTCGAGCAGGCCGACGGCGGCGAGCGCGGTGTCGACCGATTCCCGCTCGGCGCCGTAGAGCGCCGCGAAGTACGCGACATTCTCGCGGACGGAGATATCGGAGTAGATGCTCGGCGCCTGGGTGACGTACCCGATCCGGCGCCGCAGCGCGGCGCTGCCCGCTGGCATGCCCAACGCGGTGACCGCACCGCCGGCGACGATCTGGGTGCCGACGATGCTGCGCATCAGCGTGGTTTTGCCGCATCCGGACGGCCCGAGCAGACCGGTGATCGATCCCCCCGGGATGGTCAGCGAAATATTGTGCAGCACTTCGCGTTTACCGCGGCGCACGGTGAGTTCCCGTACGTCGACCGCGGCCTCCGCGCCGGTATCGGACATGCCCCGCCTCGATTCATCGTGTGTTGAATTCACCCTCTGATGAATTCTTCGCCATCCCCGCCTGCGGCACAACCCCTCGTGGCGGAGAATCCGCCCCACGTGTGGCGCCCGGAGTCCCGGCCGGTCGCGTCCGGTTCGGGAGGGCTGCGAGAATCCACCGGGTGAGCGCAGAGGAGTTGGCCGTAGATCCACCCGCGGCGGCCCGCCGTCTGCTGGGCGCCACGCTCCGGTCCGGCCCGGTCTCCGCGCGGCTGGTGGAGGTCGAGGCATACGGCGGCGATCCGGCGGGGCCGTGGCACGATCCGGCGGCGCATTCCGGACGCGGCCGTACACCCCGCAACGCGGCGATGTTCGGCCCGCCGGGGCATCTGTACTGCTATTTGAGCTACGGCATGCACACCTGTGTGAATGTCATCAGCGGTCCGGACGGGGTCGCCAGCGGTGTCCTGCTCCGCTCGGCGGAGATCATCGCCGGCCGGGAAGTCGCCCGTGCCCGCCGTCCCACGGCCCGCGGTACCGATGATCTGGCCCGCGGCCCCGGGAATCTGGGCAGCGCGCTCGGTATCGGACTCGCCGACTACGGCACCGACCTCTTCGATCCCGAATCGGAGATCCGCCTCGAACTCGGGCCACCGGTCGATCCGGACCTGATCGCGGTGGGGCCGCGGGTGGGCGTGAGTGCCGAGGCCGACCGCCCCTGGCGGGTCTGGCTCCGCGATTCCCGCGCGGTTTCCGCCTACCGGCGCAGTCCGCGGGCGCCGCGCATCCGGAAACCCGCCTGATCTGCGCACCCGAATTGCCCGCCCGGGGAGCGACCGGGCGGGCAGTTCGGGGCTCGCGGGCGGCGGTGCGCGAAGATGAACCCGTGAGCAGCGACATCATCGACGAACTGACCTGGCGCGGTCTCATCGCGCAGTCCACCGACCTCGACGCGCTCCGGGAGGTGCTGGCCGCGGGCCCGCGCAAGCTCTATGCCGGCTTCGATCCCACCGCGGCCAGCCTGCACGCCGGTCATCTGGTTCCGCTGCTGGCGCTGAAACGCTTCCAGCGGGCAGGGCACCGGCCCATCGTGCTGGCCGGTGGCGCCACCGGACTGATCGGCGATCCGCGTGAGGTCGGCGAGCGCACGATGAACCCCGCGGACACCGTCGCGGCGTGGGCGGAGCGGATCCGGTTCCAGCTCGAACGGTTCGTGGACCTCGACGATTCGCCGACCGGCGCCCTCATCGTGAACAACATGGAGTGGACCGCTTCGCTGACTGCGGTCGATTTCCTGCGTGACCTCGGCAAGCATTTCTCGGTGAACGTGATGCTGGCCCGCGACACCGTCAAACGGCGGCTGGAAGGGGAGGGGATCTCCTACACCGAGTTCAGCTACATGCTGCTGCAGGCCAACGACTACCTGCAGTTACGCCGCACCCATGACTGCGTATTGCAGGTCGGCGGCTCCGATCAATGGGGCAACATCATCGCGGGGGTGGAGCTCAACCGCCGGGTCGACGGTGCGGCGGTGCACGCCCTGACCGTTCCCCTGGTGACCGCGGCCGACGGCAAGAAGTTCGGTAAGTCCACGGGTGGCGGCAGCCTGTGGCTCGATCCGGAACTCACCAGCCCGTACGCCTGGTACCAGTACTTCGTGAACACGGCGGACGCCGATGTCGTGCGCTACCTGCGCTGGTTCACCTTCCTCGACCGCGACGAACTGGCGGAACTGGAGGCAGCGACCGTCGAGCGCCCGCATGCCAGGGAGGCGCAGCGCCGCCTCGCCGCCGAGATGACCACCCTGGTGCACGGAGAGCGGAACACCCACGCCGTGCAGTTGGCGAGCCAGGCGCTGTTCGGCCGCGCCGAACTGCGTGAGCTCGACGAGCCGACGTTGGCCGCGGCGCTGCGTGAGGCCGCCGGCGAGAGCGAGGTCGCCGAGGTGGTTCCGGGCCAGGAAACGATCGTCGACCTGCTGGTCGCCTCCGGCCTGTGCGAAAGCCGGGGTGCGGCCCGCCGGACCGTCAACGAAGGCGGCGCATCGGTCAACAACGAGCGCGTCAAGGACCTCGAATGGACCCCGGAAAACGGCGACTACCTGCACGGACAGTGGCTCGTACTGCGTCGTGGGAAGCGGAATTTCGCGGGTGCCCGCAGGGGTTCCGCACATTGATCTTGGTGGGCTGGGTCACATTTCTGTGGCCCGGCCCGCTGGATCGCCCGTCTGCAAGCTCCTGAACTGGGCAGATGCGGTGTGAAAGTGGCGATTTGACGTAGCGTTCTCCGCCGCGTAACTTAATCCAGGTCAGAGCGACACGGACACCGACCAGGGGCCCGGAGCGAGGCGGAAACGCCGAGCCGGAGGGACCAGGGACAACGAGGTTGTACGATGAGCGCCTGATGGACTGGCCGAAGATGCGGAGTTTGACTCTGAGCCACTGGCCGGTTAAGCTAGAAAACCTGCCCTACGGAAGCCCTGGTTGAGTCCAGACGCTGAAGTATGTGCGTGTGTTCTTTGAGAACTCAATAGTGTGTTGATGAATGTCAGTGCCAAATATTTAATTTGGTTTCGGTTCTTCATACCCCCGTGTGGAGGC